>NZ_JABXHF010000052.1:0-31917 GCF_013393565.1 Virgibacillus sp. | reverse complement strand
GCTAGACCCACAGTTAGAATCTTTACTAATAAACGTTAACTCAAAATATAGCCTTGTTACACACGCTGCCATAAGAGCTAGACAAATTAGCGAAACGAAGAAAGTGTTAATTGATAACCCAAAATCCTATCAATACGTTGGTATGGCACTGGAAGAAGTTCAGGCAGAAAAGTTATTTATTGACGAAGAGGCGGGAAAAAGTCAATTATAAGGAATATCTCCCAGTTGCAGGGATGATGAAAGAGGTTATCATAATGAAGCGTAGAAACTCCCTCGCAAACTTAGTTGCGAGGGAGTTTCTGCATAGGCCTATTTAAAATGAAGTAACAAGTACAACATGGTCAACTGGAAGATGAAAAGAAAGGAGCAAAAAACATGGTTTATTCCAAAAATATTGTGTTGGGTGTATCAGGAGGGATAGCAGCTTATAAGGCTTGTAGTCTCGCTAGTAAGTTGACGCAACAAGGAGCAAATGTAAAGGTGATCATGACTGATAATGCAATGAAATTCGTTACACCTTTAACATTTCAAGCGCTTACCCGTAACCCTGTATATACGGACACATTTGATGAAAAAGATCCAGAAAGAATTGCTCATATCGATGTGGCTGATTGGGCTGATATTATAATTATTGCCCCAGCAACTGCAAATATAATCGGAAAGCTTGCCAACGGAATTGCTGATGACATGTTATCGACGGTATTACTTGCTACCCAAGCAGATGTATATATTGCTCCTGCAATGAATGTGCACATGTATGCACATCCAGCAGTTATAAAAAACATGCAAACTTTAGTAGACTGGGGGTATCGTTTTATCGAACCTGGATCTGGTTATTTAGCTTGTGGTTATGTAGGAAAAGGCAGATTAGAAGAGCCGGTGCAGATTATAAAAACGATAGAAGTACATCAACAGAAAAAGGCACAATTATTTTTAAAAGGAAAGAAAATGTTGATTTCTGCTGGACCAACACAAGAAAAAATAGATCCAGTTCGTTATTTTACGAATCGTTCTTCCGGAAAAATGGGCTTTGCGATAGCAGAAGCAGCTGCTAATGCAGGTGCTTCCGTTACGTTGGTAGCCGGTCCAAGTCAAGTGCAAGTACAACACCATCAAATTGAAAGAGTGGATGTTACAACTGCTGAGGAAATGTATGAAGCTATGCTGGAGCACGCTACTAAAAGTGATATTATCATTAAAGCTGCAGCTGTTGCTGATTATCGTCCGAGCATCACGTATGATCAAAAAATGAAAAAGCAACCTGGTCCGTTATACCTCGAGATGGAACGTACAAGAGATATATTACAGACGTTGGGTAACCAAAAAGAGGATCAGTTTCTTGTAGGATTTGCTGCTGAAACAGAAACACCGATCGAAAATGGTTATAAAAAGTTGCAGAAAAAGAACCTGGATGCAATTATTGTTAACGATATTTCTCTTGAAGGTTCCGGATTTGCTGGAGACACGAATGCCGTTACGTATTTGAATAAACAAGGGAGAAAGGAAAACCTCACTTTGAATACAAAGCAGGTGATAGCTGAACAAATTGTTAAACTGATTCATGAAGATTTGGAGGATCAATGATCGTGAATATAGCAAAAGTAATTGTCGATGTCCCTGCTAGTTCCATCGACCAGACGTTTGACTATCTCATTCCAGAAAAATTTCTTGATATTGTCGCTCCCGGGGTTCGGGTTATTGTGCCATTTGGTCCGAGAAAAGTGATGGGATTTGTAGTAGAAAAGGCAAGTAGCTCCGAATTCTCTAATCTAAAGTCTCTTAAAGATGTTCTTGATCTTGAGCCTGTATTGACAAAAGAATTATTACGTGTTGGAAAATGGTTAGCTTATGAAACGATAAGTTTGCAAATAACGACCTTTCAGGCGATGTTACCACAAGTATTGAAGGCCACTTATAAAAAGGAAATCGTACGTCTTTCAGAAGCTCGTTTGTCTGAGGAGCTGGAGTTTTTGTTTGCAGGTAGGAATGTTGTTCCATATGAAGAGTTTATTGCTTCCGATATACGATATATTCGTTTGTCAGAAGCGGTAAAAGCTGGCGATATAGCAATTGAGTATTTAGTAAAGTCTCGAATTACAAAAAAATTTCTAACGATGGTCCGTCCTGCCAAACCTTTGCATGAGTTGGAGGAAGCGGCTTTAGACTTATCTAAACTAGCCAAAAAACAGAAGCAAATTCTTCACTTTTTTTTGCAAAACCGAAAACCAGTTGAGAAACGCTATTTGCTTAAGCAGCTACGTACAACGGATAGCACAGTGAATGCATTACGTAAGAAAGGATTGTTAGAAACTTTTCAACAAGAGATTTATCGCGATCCTTACGCAGCCGGAGATTTTACTAGAACAGAACCGTTATTATTGACAGAGCAACAAGCCGAAGCGATTAATCCTATAAAAGAAACAGTAACAAACAAACAGCATAATGTCTTTTTATTACATGGTATAACGGGAAGTGGAAAGACAGAAATATATTTACAAGTTATTCAGGAAGTCATTGAAAGAGGAGAGGAAGCCATTGTCCTTGTTCCAGAAATATCGTTAACGCCACAAATGGTTAAACGATTTAAAGGAAGGTTTGGCTCGAATGTAGCAGTCATGCATAGCGCTTTATCTGCAGGTGAAAAATACGATGAATGGCGTCGCATACAACGTAAAGAAGTACAAGTCGTTGTCGGTGCAAGGTCAGCTGTTTTTGCCCCATTTGAAAACTTAGGTGTCATTATAATCGATGAGGAACATGAATTAACCTATAAGCAGGAAGATCAGCCGCGTTATCATGCAAGAGATGTTGCCATTCAACGGGGAATGAATCATCAATGCCCTGTCGTTTTGGGAAGTGCAACGCCAATGTTAGAATCCTATGCTAGAGCAAGTAAAGGTGTTTATCAACTAGAAACGCTCAACAAACGAACAAATGACAAGCCGTTGCCCCCAGTAGAAATTGTAGATATGCGTAAAGAATTACATGCAGGTAACCGAACGATGTTTTCCAGATCCTTAAAAAAGGAAATAGAGGCCTGTTTGCAAAAAGGGGAACAAATCGTACTATTATTAAACCGGAGAGGCTACTCTACATTCGTTATGTGCCGAGATTGCGGTCATGTTAAAGAGTGCCCTTATTGTGATATTGCTTTAACTTATCATAAGCATAGTCATCGGTTAAAATGTCATTACTGTGCATATGAGGAACAAATGCCGACGCAATGTCCAGAATGCGGAAGTGAAACCATTCGCTATTTTGGAACTGGCACACAAAGGGTTGAGGAAGCTTTATTAAAACTAATACCAGAAGCGCGTGTTATTCGAATGGACGTTGATACGACAAGGAGAAAAGGGTCCCATGAAAAGCTATTGCACCAATTTGCAACGAAACAGGCTGATATTTTATTGGGTACACAAATGATTGCTAAAGGGCTTGATTTTGAAAATGTCACATTGGTTGGCGTATTAACTGCAGATTCTATGCTGCATTTGCCAGACTTTCGTTCATCTGAAAAAACATTTCAAATTTTGACGCAGGTAAGCGGTCGCGCAGGTAGACATGAATTGAATGGTAAAGTTATTGTGCAAACATATACTCCTGATCATTATAGCATTCAACTAGCAAGTCAGTACGATTATCAAAGCTTTTATAAAAAGGAAATGGTCATGCGAAAAACATTTCATTATCCACCTTATTTCTTTTTAGCACTTATTACTGTTACACATACAAACCAAGTGAAAGCCGTTCACACAACACAACAATTTGTACAAAAATTATCCAGTGTTGTTCATAATCAAACGATAATATTAGGCCCAACTCCATCTCCTATACCGCGAATAAAGAATAGATATCGATATCAATGCATGATAAAATACAGAAATGAACCTCATTTACAAACAAAACTTCGGAAGATTGCTGCGCTTTTTTCGGAGCAAATAAAAAAAGAAGATTTGTTGATTTCAATTGATATGCAACCGTATCATTTAATGTAAAGAAAGTAGGTAGTGAAATGAAGCGAATTGTATTTATGGGAACTCCCGATTTTGCAGTACCAATTTTACGGACATTAATAGACTCGCCTTATGAAATTGTTCTTGCTGTTACCCAGCCTGATCGACCTAAAGGAAGAAAACGGGTGCTTGCCCCCCCACCAGTAAAATTGGAAGCAGAGAAACATCATATTCCTGTCTTTCAACCAGAAAAGTTAAAGGATAATTACGAAGAGATATTGACATATAGCCCTGATTTAATCGTAACTGCAGCTTATGGTCAACTATTGCCTAATGCGTTGTTAACTGCACCTCCATATGGTTGCATCAATGTACATGCTTCCTTATTGCCAGAATTACGAGGCGGAGCACCCATTCACTATGCCATTATGGAAGGTAAAAAAGAGACAGGAATTACGATTATGTATATGGTAGAAAAATTAGATGCAGGTGATATGCTGACACAACAAAAGGTATCGATTGATGCAGATGATCATGTGGGTAGTTTACACGATAAATTGGCCAAAGCAGGTTCGGAATTATTAACACAAACGCTCCCTCAATTATTTGCAGGCGACATAAAAGCAATGAAACAAAACCACGATCAAGCAACCTTTGCTGCTAATATTAAACGGGAGCAGGAGGAAATTGATTGGAATAAACCTAGTCACGTGATATACAATCATGTTCGTGGCTTACATCCATGGCCAGTGGCCTATACGACTTTGCAAGACAAACCAATGAAAATTTGGTGGGGAGAACCAATTGATAAGGTGTATGACGGACAACCTGGAGAAGTTGTCGATAAACCAGATAACTGTGCTTTCATCGTTGTTTGTGGGGACAAGAAAGGTTTCCGTATCACAGAAATACAACCAGCTGGTAAAAAAAGAATGAAAGTTAAGGATTATTTACAAGGTAATCCGAATCGAATTCAAATTGGTCAAGTAATGGGTGAATAATGATAATGAAAACAGAATCGCTACGAAGCAAAGTGTTAGATACATTAATACGAATTGAAAAAGATCAAGGATACAGTCATTTACTTGTAAATCAAGAATTAAGAACAGGTGATATTTCTCCAAAAGACGAAGCATTATTTACGGAGATAGTTTACGGTACAGTGCAGCAACAAATTACATTAGATTATTATTTGGCGTCTTTTTTAAATCGAAAGAAAACTCCTGATTTATGGGTAAAGGTCTTATTAAGAATGTCTATGTATCAAATGGTATATTTAGATCGTATACCAGACCATGCGATTATTCATGAAGCTGTTGAGATAGCGAAAGCAAGAGGACACAAAGGTATCGCATCCTATGTAAATGGAATTCTACGTACCGTGCAAAGACGAGGTGTCCCTTCTACAGCATCTATCAAGGACGATGCAACCAGAATTTCAATTACAACAAGCCATCCCAAATGGTTAGTAGAACGATGGATCCAACAGTATGGAAAAGAGACGACAGAAGCAATGTGTATAGCCAATACCAATCACAAGCCATTGTCTGTTCGTATTCAACCTTTGAAAACAAATAGGGAAGAAATAATGCAAGAAATGGCGGAAAGTGGTTTTAAAGTGCGTCCTTCCTTTTTTTCTCAACAAGGAATCATTGTTGAAGAAGGGAAAGTGTTAAAGAGCAAGTGGTTTAAAGAGGGAAGGCTCACAATCCAGGATCAATCCTCGATGCTTGTAGCAGAAATCTTACGTTTACAACCTGGTATGCATGTACTTGATACGTGTAGCGCTCCTGGTGGAAAGGCCACCCATATAGCTGAGAAAATGGAGAATAGAGGAAGAATCGATGCTTACGACCTTCATACTAAAAAGGTGAAGCTTATTCAAGCAAAGGCAAATGAACTTGAATTGTCCATTATACATCCGTCTAAAGAGGATGCGCGTAATTTACAAAGTATGTATCAAAAAGGAAGCTTTGATCGGATTTTAGTTGATGCACCTTGCTCAGGATTGGGTGTTATTAGAGGAAAACCAGAAATAAAATATCATAAACACGAACAAGATATAGAACGGTTATCTCTTATTCAACAGGAAATACTGGAAACAGTTGCTCCTTTAATAAAGCAAGAAGGTCTACTTGTATACAGCACATGTACGGTCGACCAGCAAGAAAATGAACACGTTGTTCGTGCTTTTTGTGACAAACATCCTTCTTTTGAAGTGGACCAGACATTTTTTACTGATTTGCCAGGACCCTTACGTGATTCAACGGGTGTAAGTGAAATGGGTTTACAAATCTTCCCTCACTCATTTGAGACGGATGGCTTCTTTATGACACGATTAAAGAAAAAATGGATGAAATAGACTTCTTTTCTAGGAGGTAATGTGTAATACTGTAGATGTATAAACAATACGTCGTGAAGTAAATGGCGTACAGAAGGGAATCTTTTTCATTGAGAAATATTTAAACAAGTATTTTTAAGCTTGTAGTTAGAGAGGGGCGCTGCTTTTCGTTAAGGTTTAGAGCGAAGCTGCGTTTCTCTCAGAATAAGGGAGTGAAATAATGAAAGCTCATTTTTTAACAGATCGCGGGCAAGTTCGAAGTCATAATGAAGACTCTGGAGGCGTGTTTTATAATGTTGCAGGCCAGGCTCAAGCAATTATAGCTGATGGCATGGGCGGGCACCAAGCTGGTGATGTTGCTAGTCAAATGGCTACCAGATTGCTACAAGATAAATGGGAAAAAACACAACAAGTAGATACCCCGGAGATGGCTGAAGCATGGGTGAAAGATGCTGTTCAAGAAGCGAATACAGCTATTTTTCAGCATGCTCAAGAACATGAAGCTTGCCATGGAATGGGAACGACCATTGTTATCGCGATTATTCTTGATGACGCTTTAACGATTGCACATATTGGTGATAGTAGGGCTTATGTAATCAATAATGAGCAGATGAAACAGATTACAGAAGATCATTCCTTTGTAAATGCTCTTGTTCAATCAGGGCAAATTTCTAAAGAAGAGGCTGTTTACCATCCACGAAAAAATGTCGTTTTAAAGGCTCTAGGGACAGAAGAAACTGTTACATGTGATGTTCGCACATTGAGTCTAGAACAAAATGATTTACTGTTACTATGTACAGACGGATTAACTGATAAATTAACAGATGAAGAAATTTATTCCATGATATATTCTGATGAGGAACTTTGCCATATTGGGAAAAAGATGATTCAAGTAGCAAATGAACGTGGCGGTGAGGATAATATTTCTCTTGTTTTAATACAACACGATAAGCCTGAAGAGAGAGCAGGTGAATCATATTGATGAAAGGGCACTTAATTAATGATCGCTACCTGATTAAGGAAACAATTGGCGGTGGTGGTATGGCAAATGTTTATTTAGTCAGAGATACCATTTTAGAAAGAGATGTAGCGCTTAAAAGTTTGCGTTTGGAGTATGCAAACGACCAAGAATTTATCGCTCGTTTTGATCGCGAAGCACATGCTGCTACAAGTTTAAATCATCCAAATATCGTGAATATATATGATGTAGGCGAAGAAGATCATTTACTTTATATGGTCATGGAATATGTAAAAGGCATGACTTTAAAAGAATACATACAAAATAAAGGTCCCATAGAAGTTAAGGAAGCATTGGATATTATGGGACAAATTACCTCGGCTATTTCTCATGCGCATGAGAATGATATCGTGCATCGTGACATAAAGCCGCAAAATATTCTAGTTGATACAAATGGTCAAGTGAAAGTAACAGACTTTGGAATTGCTGTTGCTTTAAGTGCCACTTCGTTAACACAGACAAATTCGATTCTAGGATCTGTTCATTATTTATCACCAGAGCAAGCAAGAGGAGGAATGGCTACCAAAAAGTCCGATATTTATTCGCTTGGGATTGTTTTATACGAATTATTAACAGCAAAGTTACCTTTTTTGGGACAATCCGCTGTTTCTATTGCTTTAAAGCATTTGCAAAATAATACACCTTCTGTACGTGAGTTTAACGCAAGCATCCCGCAAAGTGTAGAAAATATCGTTTTAAAAGCAACAGCCAAAGACCCATTTCATCGTTATGAAACGGTGGATGATATGCAAGATGCACTAGAAACAGCACTTGATCCAAACAAACGAAATGAACCAATGTTTATTCCACCGATAGAAAAGGGGGAAGAAACGAAGGCAATTCCAATTATTACAGATCAGGTAGAAATGTCACCTAATGATGAAACCATCATTCACACCTCTAACACAACTAAATCTTATACAGAGTCCGAGAAGAAAGTAGATAAAAAGCAACCTGATAAAAAAACAAAGAAACAAAGACCGAAAAAGAAAAAAAACAAGAAGAAATGGATTATCTTAATAGGTAGTATACTTTTACTTGTCGCTGGATTATTAGCATTGTACTTTTTTACCGATTTATTCCAACCAAAAGATGTTACTGTACCTGATGTAACAGATATGACAGATAGAGAAGCAATGACCAAGCTGGAAGATTTAAACTTAATTGTAGATAAGGAAGAAGTTTTTTCCGATGAGGTTGAAGAAGGTAATGTTGTAGGTACCGATCCAAACGCTGGTGCCTCAATAAAGGAAGAGTCTACGATTAAGCTATTGATTAGTAAAGGTAAAGAAACAGCTTCTTTTGCTGATTATGTGGGAAAAGATTTTAAACAGGTAAAACGTTTGCTAGAAGAAGATGGCTATGAGGTGCTAGATCCGTACGAAGTGAATTCAGACAAACCAATTGGAGAAATTATTGAACAGATTCAACCTAGTCCAGACAGTGAAGTTGTACCGAGTGAGACAAAGGTAATCTTCCGCATTAGTAGCGGGCCTAAGACAGTTCGTTTAAATAATTTAAAAGGGATGACAGAAGCAGAGGCTGAAGATTATTTAAAAAACTATGGACTAAAGATGAATAAAGAAACAGACCATTCTGATACAACGCCAGAAGGAGAAGTTATTCGCCAAGATCCAGAAACAGATACTGAATTGGAAGAAGGTGCGACAGTAACCGTAGTCATTTCTTCCGGGCCTGAAGAAATGCCTCCTAAAACGCATGAAGTTGCTTATACAGTTCCTTATAAACCTAAGAAAGAGACAGAGGAACAAGAAGAACTTCCAGAGCAAACGGTGACTATATATATTGAAGATATGGAGAATGAATTATCTGAAGTTTATATGGAGGAAAAAATAACCGAAGATACAGAAGTAACTTTCTCACTTACAATTGCACCTGATAGCGAGGCCGAATACATTATAAAGCGAGATGGAGAAGTTATTTCGAATAAAGTAATTGCTTATAAAGAAGGTGAATAGATGGCAAAAGGGAGAATAATTAAAGCTATAAGCGGTTTTTACTATGTACAAGCTGACGGAGATCTGTACCAATGTAAAGGCAGGGGAGTTTTTCGTAAAAAAAAAATAACGCCTTTAGTTGGTGATGTAGTAACCTTTGACTTTAGTGGTGACAATGAAGGATATATTTTAGAAATACATGAAAGAGATAACGAATTACTTCGCCCGCCGATTGCAAATATTGATCAAGCAATCATAGTTACTTCTGCAATGAAGCCTGCTTTTAATGCAACATTGCTTGATCGTTTCCTGGTTTTAGTAGAATCCAATTTGATTAAGCCAGTTATCTTCTTTACCAAATTGGATGTCGCGGAAAAGGAAAGAGATCGATTTGAAAAATATCAAAAAGATTATCAAAAAATCGGTTATGACGTGGAGTTACTATCCGTTAAGCATTCCGATCATACATCCATTTTGAAACGGTATTTAAAAGATAAAATTACAGTCATTGCTGGGCAATCGGGTGTAGGAAAAACAACATTACTCAATGCGATAGATCCTTCTCTTGCATTAAAAACAGGAGAAATTTCCGATAGTCTTGGTCGAGGAAGACATACAACAAGACATGTGGAATTACTTCCTATGTTTGGCGGACTTGTTGCAGATACACCCGGTTTTAGTTCTTTGGAATTTCAAGATTTAAGCGCATCTGAACTAGCTGATTGTTTTCCAGAGATAAGAGAAAGAAAAGCAAATTGTAAATTCCGTGGCTGCATGCATATAAAAGAGCCTAAATGTGCCGTTAAGCAAGCGGTTGAAGACGGTGAAATAACGGGTTATCGCTATGACCATTATGTACGTTTTTACGAAGAAATCAAATTAAGAAAGCCGAGGTATTAATATGATAAAATTAGCACCATCCATTTTAGCTGCAGATTTTGCTCGTTTAGGGGAAGAAGTGAAGGAAGTAGACCAATTTGGAGCTGACTATATCCATGTCGACGTGATGGACGGTCATTTTGTACCAAATATTACTTTAGGACCGCCAATCGTTGAAGCAATTCGTCCTGTAACAAATCTTCCGTTGGATGTTCATCTTATGATTGAAAATCCAGATCAATTTATACCTTCATTTGCTAAGGCAGGAGCGGATATCATTACAGTGCACCAAGAAGTTTGCCAACATTTACACAGAACTATTCAGCTTATCAAAGAACATGGAATGAAAACAGGCGTAGTCATTAATCCTGCTACTCCTGCTGAAACGTTACTGCCTATTTTACCTGACATCGATATAATTTTAATTATGACAGTTAATCCTGGATTTGGTGGACAATCGTTTATTGATGGTACGTTAGGAAAAATAAAGTTAGTAAATAAGTGGCGTGAAGATTTTGGTTTTTCTTTTGAGATTGAGGTTGATGGAGGGGTTAACTCCAAAACTGCCAAACGATGTGTAGATGCTGGTGCCGATGTACTCGTAGCGGGAAGTGCTATTTTTGCCCAAGAAGATCGTAACAAGGCGATGCAGGAAATTTTGCAGGCAGTAAAGGGGTCTAATTAACGTGACTGTAGTAGGCATTGTAGGTAATGCACCTGGAAACCATCCTGATTTAAAAACATACAAGGAAGAGGTGGATTTTTGGATAGGTGCTGATCGAGGTGCATGGGTTTTAGCTACTTACGATTTGCCAATTACCTATGCTATTGGGGATTTTGATTCTACAACGAAAGAGGAAAAATCGCTAATTGATAAACATGCACACTACGTTCATGTTTATCCTTCTGAAAAGGACGAAACAGACTTAGAATTAGCTTTAAACAAAGCTTATGAACTGGATCCGGACACAATCTATTTATTTGGTGTATCAGGAGGGCGTAAAGATCACGAGTTCATCAATGTACAATTGCTTTATGTTATTTTATCGAAAGGGATTCGTGGAATTATAATTGACATAGCGAATTATTTAGAATTAACGTTTCCAGGCAAGTACACAGTTCTACATGATATCAATTATCCGATCATTTCTTTCGTGCCTTTTTCGAAAGAAGTGAAAGGTATTACGCTAACACATTTTTACTACCCTTTAACGAATGCGAATATTTCATGGGGGTCCACGTTATGTATTTCAAACAAGCTAATTAGAAATAGTGGTACTTTTTCTTACAAAGAAGGCATATTATTATTAGTAAAGAGCCGTGATTAGATTTCTAGTTAGTTTTGTTTGTAAAGAGGAGGGCGAACTCATGAAATTTTATACGATTAAGCTCCCAAAGTTTATAGGTGGATTTGTAAGAGTGATTATTGGTACATTTAAGAAAGAGAAGTAAACTGCAAGAAGACGAGTGAGGTATAAATTATTGTTGAAAAGCGGCCATGAAATTGATCATGGCTTGTTTTTTTATACCCTAGGAAAGTATAAAAGTTTAAAGGTATATAGTATAAGAAAAACTACAATAATATACTGTAATTCCATATAAATAAGCACCTTTATTAAAAGGTGCTTATTTATAACTAATGTGTGAAGCTGTATATTATACGCGTTCCACTTTCCCTGATTTTAGGGCGCGTGCAGAAACATAAACTTTTTTCGGTTTACCATCTACCATGATGCGTACTTTTTGTACATTAGCTTTCCATTTTCGCTTGTTTGAATTCATTGCGTGAGAGCGGTGGTTTCCAGTGCGAGTCTGGCGTCCAGTAACAACACATTTTCTGGCCATGCTATCCCTCCTACTTCTTTCTTTTCAACTTAAACCTCATACTTATATAATTTACCATAACATTAGTTTATTTGCAATTATTGTTTTGCGTTGGTATGTATCAAGTTTTTCTCAACATAATTATGACCTCAATATTTCCAGTACTCTATTCATGTACACTTTTACTGGCAGTTTAATGCAACAATTGTTTTATAAATGCATAAGCGAAATGTAGCTAGTGACCGCTGTGGAAAAAACTACGCTTTTCCACTGGACAAGGAAAGCTACGACAGTGAAACATCGCACGAAGAAAATGACTGTTCATTTTCGAGGAGTCTCCGTTAAAATTTCTAAAGCATTTTGTTTATATCAGGTTTTGTAAGATTTCTCAATGAATAGATGAATAAAGTAGACAATCTATAGAACATCAAGAAAAAACGCTTGACAGATGCATGGAAATCGTACATTGTAAGAAGGGGTAATTTTATATTGCAATCATCTTTGACTTTTAAAATATAGTTGCATGTAGTAGAATGTTTTTAGAATGTGAGCAGGTACTAAAAGGAGGATTCAAATGTCCATTGAACTGCATACAAATGATGGTCAAGTAACAATAACAAACGAAGTAATTGCAACGATTGCCGGAGGGGCTGCGGTAGAGTGTTACGGTATTGTTGGGATGGCTTCAAAAAGTCAAATACGGGACGGTATTGCGGAAATTTTACGTAAAGAAAATTTCTCTAAAGGTGTTATTGTTCGTCAAGAGCAACATCATCTGCATATCGACATGTATATTATTGTAAGTTATGGTACAAAAATATCTGAGATTGCTCATAATGTTCAATCAAAAGTTAAATACACGCTAAATCAATCTCTCGGTTTGGAGATTGATTCTGTCAATATTTATATTCAAGGAGTTCGTGTTACTCAAGAATAATTTATCAACTATGAAACGTATGACTATATACGATCTGTCTTAGCGTCTGTTTCTTAACAGACGCTTCTGAGTTCTTGATTAGAGGAGGAAAATTTAACGTGAGTTTACAACAAATCGATGGCAAGAGACTGGCACAAATGATTTTGTCTGGTGCTCATCATTTGTCCAATAATGCCAAGAGAATTGATGCATTAAATGTTTTCCCTGTACCAGATGGGGATACAGGAACGAATATGAACCTAACGATTACTTCTGGGGCAAATGAAGTGAAAAATATCCAAAGTACCCAAGTATACGAAGTTGCGCAGGCATTTTCCAAAGGGCTCTTAATGGGTGCAAGAGGGAATTCAGGTGTTATATTATCGCAAATATTTCGTGGTTTTGCAAAAGGGTTGGGAAAAGAAGAAGTTGTTACAACAAAAGGGCTTGCAAAAGCATTTGAAAGTGCTGTATCCACAGCATATAATGCTGTAATGAAGCCAGTTGAAGGAACTATTTTAACTGTGGCAAAAGATTCTGGAAATAAGGCGGTTGCGATCGCCGAAGATGAAACAGATATTATTACCTTAATGGAGGAAGTTGTAGCTGAAGCAAAAGCTTCTTTAAAGCGCACACCTGACCTACTCCCTGTTTTAAAAGAAGTTGGAGTGGTGGATTCAGGTGGACAAGGATTAGTAACGATTTATGAAGGCTTTTTAGCTTCCTTAAAAGGGGAAGAGCTACCTGAAGGCACTTCAAATATTAATATGGACGAAATGGTTAATGCAGAGCACCATAAAATAACACAAGATTTTATGAATACCGAGGATATCAAGTTTGGTTATTGTACGGAATTCATGGTGAAATTTGAAGAAGAAAAGGTAAGCAAGCACCCTTTTGATGAAGAAGCATTCCGTCAAGAATTAAGCAACCATGGTGATTCTTTATTAGTTGTAAGTGATGAAGAACTAATAAAAGTGCACATTCACTCAGAATATCCTGGAGAGTGTCTCACGCTAGGGCAACGCTATGGAAGTCTAATTAATATGAAAATAGAAAACATGCGCGAGCAGCATACAGCGTTAGTTGGGAAGAAAGAAAATAAATCTAAAGAACCAGTAGAATATGCCATTGTTACAGTAGCTATGGGTGAAGGGTTAAAAGAATTGTTAGAAAGTTTAGGTGCCTCTGTCGTTATTCAAGGTGGTCAAACGATGAACCCAAGCACTCAGGATATTACGAACGCTATTAAACAAGCAAATGCTAAAAAAGTGCTGCTGTTACCTAATAACAAAAATATTTTTATGGCAGCTGACCAAGCGGCAGAATTAGCAACGGAAGATGTTCGAGTTGTACCAACCAAGACAATACCTCAAGGTATTAGCGCTATGTTGGCGTTCCATCCAGATCACGATCTAGATACGAACCAAAAGGCAATGGATGAGGCTAGAAAAAATGTAAAAACTGGTCAAATTACATATGCCGTTCGAGATACACAAATGGATGGTATTACTATCAAAAAGGATCATTTCATGGGAATTGCAGACGGGAAAATCGTCACTACCAATGCAGATAAAATGGCAACTGTTAAATTATTATTAGAAAAAATAATTACAGAAGACGATGAAATTTTAACTGTATTACAAGGTGAAGATGGTACGGATGAAGAAACCCAAGCGCTTATGGCATATATTGAAGAAAAATATGAAGATATTGAAGTAGAAGTTCATAATGGGAAACAACCAATCTATGCCTTTATTTTTTCTGTAGAGTAATTTACAACTTGGTATAGTAAGCAATGGAATACTTCTTTCGTGATGCATGGGATATATATTCCTTAGCTAGATAGCATAAATAAATAAAAGAAAGGTTCCTTGAAAGGTACTCAAGGGGCCTTTTATGTTTCATCTTACTATACTTTAAAAGGTAATGGGGAGATTTTGAAAAAAAATCATTTTAATTTCCTTAACTAGGTATCCTGTCTCGAAACTGAAGAATTATAATAAAACCGCATGATACCATATTGGATTTCATGCGGTTTATCATTCAGGATGAGCTATAGTTGCTTTAAGTTAAATCCCTATCATTTTTATAACAAAATCAAGCAAGAATAAACTAGAAATAACTAAGAGCGGTGCTGAAAGCTCGTGTTTTTCACCAATTGCCAATTTAACAATTGGGTAAGCGATAAAGCCAAAAGCCATTCCATCTGCAATGCTGTACGTAAATGGGATCATGACAACAATTAAAAAAGCTGGCAATGATTCTGATAAGTTATCAAGTGGCAGTTGCTTTATATTTTGCACCATTAAAAAGCCAACAATGATTAAAATGGGGCTTATTGCCGTATTAGGTATCATTGTAATCCAAGGGATCAATACAATGGTTGCTAAGAAAAGAAAGCTGGCAATAATTGCTGTTATTCTTGTTCTTCCTTTAGAAGCTATCACAGCTGCGTTTTCAGCAGCAGAAACAGTAGGTGAAGTACCTAGGAACGCGCAAGTTAAAGTTGAAAATGCAGTGACTTGATAAGCTCTTTGGTACTGATCTTCACGTTTTAGCATAGAGAGTTGTCCGTGTAAAAGCCCCATATTTTCGAATATTAAAATCATCGATAAAGGAAAAACGGATAACCAGAATGAAAGTTCACCAACTGCGTTAAAAGAAGGAATAAAGAGTACGTCACTCCACTCTACTTGCAATGATTGATTACCCGGTTGGATAATTCCGCCGATAGCAGCAATAATGGTCCCTAATACCATCGTAATTAAAAAGTTAGCTGGGATATTTTTAACAAATAAAAATATTGCTAGAAATAGTGTGATTAAACTAACAATAACTGTAGAGGATGTGAAATCACCCATAGCAATAATGGTATTACTTCCTTTACTAACAAGTCCGCTTTTCTCGAGTCCAATTAAAATTAAAAATAGACCTAACCCGACGGTGATAGCGTGTTTTAATGAATCAGGAATTGCTTTTTTAAATAATACACCTAACTTTGTAAAAGCGGTAATTAAAAAAACAATCGCTGCAATAAAGACAACAGCCAAACCTTCATGAAAAGTTAGACTAGTTCCACCGATAATGGAGTATGCAAATAATGCGTTTATACCCATACCAGGGATAACTATTAGCGGAAGTTTTCCGAATATCCCCATCAATAATGTTCCAATGAAGCTAGCAAGAATAGTGGCGATCATGCCGCTTTCTAACGAAATTCCAGCTTCGCTAAGAATGGAACCATTGACGACAACAATGTACATTGTTGTAAGGTAACCAATTAAGCCTGCGACCCATTCGTTACGTAGGGTAGAATTATTGGCTAGTTTCAAGTTGCTTTTCTTATCAGGCATACAAACTCCTCAATGTATTTCCTGTCCCTCTCCCGCCCGATTATATAATATATAATCCACAAGAAGTAATTATATCGAGAATACAATTTAAAGTCAAAGAATCACTCGATCTTTATGGTTCGTGTGGAGTCAGTATCAACTGCGGTAATATGAAACTCTTAAGAGAGCGTGAAAAGAAGATCCATGCTATCTTTTGGTTAACGTACATGCGATGAATGATGGAATAGTATTTTTTTGTTATAATCAACAAGAGAAGAAAAGTTCGTGTTAAAGGATGGGATGGAGATTGAAATACAATTCTGTTTTCGACATTATCGGACCTGTTATGATTGGTCCGTCAAGTTCACATACAGCTGGTGCAGCTAGAATTGGTAAAGCTGCACATAGTTTATTTGGTAGAGCCCCAACATGGGTTAAGATTCATCTTTATGAATCATTTGCAAAAACATATAAAGGTCATGGAACAGATTTTGCACTAGTGGGTGGTTTGCTCGGTTTTGATACAGATGATACACGTATGAAGGATGCATTAAAAATAGCTAAAGAACGTAACATGCAAATAGAATTTATTGAAGATAGCGCTGCCGTCAATCATCCAAATACGGTACGATTAAAAATAGGCGATGTGGGAGATTCCTTGGAATTGGTAGGTGTATCGATTGGTGGTGGAAAGGTAGAAATTACGGAACTAAATGGTTTTGAATTACGTTTATCCGGAAACCATCCAGCGATTTTAATTATGCATAATGATCGTTTTGGAGCTATCGCTTCTGTAACGTCTGTTCTAGCTAAGCATGAAGTCAATATTGGTCACATGGAAGTAAACCGAAAAGATGTCGGGAAGGAAGCGTTGATGGTTATAGAAGTTGACCAAAACGTCGATGATGATATATTGCGTGAACTAGAAAAAGCAGAGCACATTATCCGAATTGCTAAGATTAATAGTTAATTAGTAAAGAAAAGAGGTGAATATCTCATGATGTTTCGGACTGTTCAAGAATTAGTGGAGATAGCTGAAATGAAAGCAATATCTATTTCAGAAGTGATGATTCGTCAGGAAATGGAAGTAAAAGAAAAAACACGTGAGCAGTTATATGAAGAGATGGAGAAGAACTTACAAGTCATGGAAAAAGCGATTGAAGATGCTTTGCAAGGAGTGGAATCCGTTACTGGCTTAACTGGTGGAGATGCGGTTCTTATCCAAAAATATATACATGAGAAAAACCCGCTTTCTGGTCCATTGCTACTGGATGCTGTAAGTAAAGCGATGGGAACGAATGAAGTAAACGCTGCAATGGGAACAATTTGTGCTACTCCTACTGCAGGAAGTGCTGGGTGTGTTCCTGGTACGTTGTTTGCTGTAAAGAATCAATTGAATCCAACACGTGAACAAATGATGCGGTATTTATTTACCGCTGGCGCATTTGGCTTTGTAGTAGCGAATAATGCATCTATCTCAGGGGCTGCGGGAGGATGTCAAGCCGAAGTAGGGTCAGCTGGAGCAATGGCATCCGCTGCTATTGTGGAGATGGCTGGGGGAACACCACAGCAATCCGCAGAAGCATTCGCCATGACATTAAAAAACATGCTTGGACTTGTTTGCGATCCCGTTGCTGGCCTTGTTGAAGTTCCGTGTGTGAAAAGAAACGCTGGTGGATCTTCGTTAGCAATTGTTTCGGCTGATATGGCACTAGCTGGTGTAACGAGTAGAATTCCTTGTGATGAAGTAATTGGCGCTATGTATAGAATTGGAAAGCAAATGCCATCCAGTTTACGAGAAACGGGAGAAGGCGGATTAGCCGATACACCAACTGGACGCTGGCTAAAAGATAAATTATTAGGACTAACAAGCTAAGAAAGTGTGATAATTATGTTAACCGATCCTGTTACCCACGTGAAAGGTGTCGGGGAGAAAATGGGTGAGGATTTTGCTCATATCGGCATTTTTACAGTAGAAGATTTATTCAATTATTTTCCCTATCGGTATGATGTTTTTGAAATAAAGCCATTGAGTGAGCTTGTACACGATGATAAAGTTACGATTGAGGGAAGGGTAGTCCACGATCCTTCTCTCACTTTTTATGGAAAGCAAAAATCAAGATTAACTTTTACATTGGAAGTAGAGCAAATTGCTGTAAAAGCGGTTATGTTTAATCGATCCTTCGCTAAAAAACATATACATAAAGGAGATATAATTACCCTTATCGGAAAATGGGACGCGCATCGCTTACAAATTACAGTAAATACGTATAAGAAAGGACCGGCTTTACAGCAAGATGAAATGCATCCTGTTTACCCTGCTCGCGGCGAACTTTCCCCTGGGAAGTTAAAGAAAGTCATGAAGCAGGCGTTGGCGAGTTATTCTGATACTATTGGGGAAATTCTCCCGGCAACTTTTTTAACTGCATATAAATTACCAACCCGTAAGGAAGCGTATCAGACGTTGCACATGCCTAAGAACCGAAGTGCTTTAAAACATGCACGTAGAAGGCTTATATATGAAGAGTTTTTAGTATTTCAGTTAAAAATGCAGTTGCTACGAAAATGGAAACGTGAGGCCACTGTTGGAAATGCACAAAACTATAACAGTAAGTTTGTTAAAGAATTTATAGATACATTTCCATTTACGCTAACGAGTGCACAGCAAGGCGCACTTGAGCAGATTTTAACGGATATGCAATCGCCTTATCGTATGAACCGTTTGCTTCAAGGTGATGTTGGGTCTGGAAAAACTGCTGTTGCAGCTATTTGCTTGTACGCTTCTGTTACAGCTGGGAAACAAGGCGCTTTAATGGTGCCTACGGAAATATTAGCAGAACAACACTATGAATCGCTCGGTAAATTATTTGGAGGACGAGCAAAGATTGCTTTACTTACTGGTTCCATGAAAGGAAAAAGACGTAAAGAACTAGTTGAACAAATTTACAATCAACAAATAGATATTGTTATCGGAACGCATGCTTTAATTCAAGAAGATGTGCAGTTTTCTGAGCTTGGGTTTGTTATTGTAGACGAACAGCATCGATTTGGTGTAGAGCAAAGACGAACCTTGAGAGAAAAAGGTTTATCCCCCGATGTTTTATTTATGACAGCCACTCCCATACCGCGTACTTTAGCTATAACAGCATTTGGAGATATGGATGTTTCCGTCATCGACCAGATGCCTTTAGGAAGAAAAGAGATTGAAACGTATTGGGTACGAGAAACGATGTTGGATCGCGTATTGCAATTTGTGGGTAGTCGTATTCAAACTGGCGAGCAGGCATACGTTATTTGCCCACTTATTGAAGAATCAGACAAATTGGATATTCAAAATGCGGTCGATGTGTATCACCAATTAAGGGCATATTTTCCTGAAACTGTAGAAATAGGTTTAATGCATGGAAGATTAACGGCTGAAGAAAAAGAAACAATCATGAAAAAATTTGCTAATAATGAAGTTCACCTACTTGTTTCTACAACTGTAGTGGAAGTAGGAGTGAATGTTCCCAATGCAACAATTATGATGATTTATGACGCAGAGCGATTTGGATTATCACAATTGCATCAATTGCGGGGGAGGGTAGGCAGAGGAGAGAAACAAAGCTATTGTATCTTAATTGCTGACCCGAAAGGGGAAACAGGGAAAGAACGCATGCGGATTATGGCAGAGACGACAGATGGATTTGCATTATCGGAACAAGATTTGCAACTGCGTGGGCCAGGTGATTTTTTTGGAAAAAAACAAAGTGGCTTACCTGAATTTAAACTTGCTGACATGATTCACGACTACCGGGCATTAGAGACTGCTAGACAAGATGCTGCAAAGATTATTCAAGACGGTTTATTAGAAACGGAAGAATATGCATTGCTTTCAAAATATGTAGAGAATAAATTTCAAATGGATGAGAAATTGGATTAATAAATAGTTGCATTAAGCGCTTTGGTATTATATATTACTATTAGGAGCAAGTCATAATTATGTTTTATGAGGTTTATGTATAAGATAGTTGCGTTAGAGATTAAGGAATTTTTCTTTTACGAAAGTAAACTTTAAACTTATAGTAAACAAGAAAGCTGTCGTCCTAAAAGATTTGCTCGTAACCCTAGTTTTTTCAAGCTAGCAATAAAACCTATATTCTTTGTTTAAAGTTACATTCCCCTATTTCTTTTTATGTGAAAAGTAGTAGGAATTGCTTATGAATAGGACACATTTACGTTTTATAAGTCTCGGTGAATAACCTATATAAGGTAATGTATAATTTTATATGGATGGTGCAGTCATGAAAAGATCAAAGGCTGATCGGCAGCGTTTATTAAAAGAAACAATTGAACAAACACCTTTTATAACAGACGAAGAGTTAGCCAAGAAATTTAATGTAAGTATCCAAACTATTCGCTTGGATCGCATGGAATTAGCCATTCCTGAACTGCGACAACGTATTAAATCAGTGGCGACGGAACAATGGAATGAGACGGTTAAAGCACTACCACTTGAAGAGGTGATTGGTGAGGTTATTGATTTAGAATTGGATGAACGAGCAATTTCAATTTTAGATATTCGCCAAGAACATGTTTTTTCACGAAATAATATAGCTCGTGGCCACCACCTCTTTGCACAAGCCAATTCGTTAGCAGTTGCTGTATTAAATGATGAATTGGCACTGACTGCTAAATCAGAGTTGAAATTTACGAGGCAAGTGAAAGAGGGAGAACGCGTAATAGCTAAAGCTGTAGTAAAAGGGAAAGAAAAAGGATTAACACTCGTACATGTAAATAGTTTTGTAGAAAATGAGTTAGTATTTACAGGTGTATTCCATATGTATCAATTGAATCAGCATAAAGGAGCAGACTAAATGAGAATTGCAATTGACGCCATGGGAGGCGATCACGCACCAGAATCGACTGTTCTCGGTGCCATGAAAGCTGTCTCTGAAATGAAAGATCTACACATTACGTTAGTCGGTAATGAATCAGAAATAAAAAAATATGCGAGCGAACACGATCGAATTCATATTTTACATACGAATGAAGTGATTACTGCTGAAGATGAGCCTGTACGGGCTGTTAGAAGAAAAAAACAATCTTCATTAGTTTTGGCAGCGAATGAAGTAAAACAAGGTAAGGCAGATGCTTGTATTTCAGCAGGAAACACGGGAGCATTAATGAGTGCAGGATTATTTGTTGTAGGTCGAATCAAAGGGATTGAACGACCAGCTTTAAGTCCCACGCTTCCAACATTAGATGGTCAAGGATTTTTATTTTTGGATGTTGGTGCCAATGTAGATGCAAAACCGAACCATTTACTTCAATACGCCATAATGGGCTCTATTTATTCCGAAAAGGTTCGTGGTTTATCCCAGCCGAAAGTAGGTCTTTTAAACGTTGGCACGGAAGATGGAAAAGGACCAGAGTTAACGAAAAAGACTTTCCAATTACTACAAGAAGCACCTATTAATTTTATTGGAAATGTCGAAGCTCGTGATATGTTAGATCATGTTGCAGATGTTATTGTAACGGATGGATTCACCGGAAATGTTGCGCTTAAAACGATCGAAGGGACAGCTGGTTCGATCTTTGCTATGTTAAAACAAGCATTTACGTCGTCTACTAAAAGTAAGCTAGCAGCAGGCATGTTGAAGAAAGATTTAAAAGCTTTGAAAACAAAGTTAGATTACTCGGAATATGGCGGTGCCGGTTTGTTTGGACTGCAGGCACCAGTCATTAAAGCACATGGATCTTCTGATCAAAGAGCAATAGCCAACGCAATTAAGCAAGCACGCTATATGGCAGAGAACCAAATCGCAGAAACGATTCAGTCAACGATTGAGTCCTTACATGTAGCGAAGGGGGAAGATGAATGAAAAAAGTAGCTTTTATGTTTCCGGGACAAGGTTCTCAAGAAATAGGCATGGGGAATGAATTGTATCACACTTATCCAGAAGTGAAGCAGTTATTTCATGAAGCTGATGACTTATTGGAAACAAACTTAAGTCAAATTATAAGTAACGGACCAAAGGAACAATTAACCGCTACTGAATATGCGCAACCAGCATTGCTATTATTAAGTACTGCAATACACGCTCTACTCTTAAAATATGGGGTTCAGCCAGTGAATCTGGTCGGGCATAGTCTTGGGGAATATAGTGCGCTCGTTGCTTCAGGTGCGATCGCTTTTGATGAAGCACTTCCGTTGGTATCTAAACGGGGCCAGTTAATGGAGGAAGCTTTCCCGAAAGGACAAGGAACGATGGCAGCTGTATTAGGTCTAGATGAGCAAACTGTTCATCATTCGTTAGCTGAAGTAAAAGATGAAATAGTGGATATTGCTAATTTGAATTGTCCTGGTCAAATTGTTATTTCAGGCTCTGTGAAAGGCGTGGAACATGCTACTGAAATTTTAAAGGCTCACGGAGCAAAGCGGGTATTACCTCTAAATGTTAGTGGTCCATTTCACTCTCGACTAATGCAAGCAGCCAATGAGTCATTTTCCGCTTATTTGGACAAAGTAACGATAAGAGATGCTACAATACCAGTTTATGCTAACGTCTCTGCTCAACCAGTAAGAGACAAACAAGAAATAAAAAAATTACTCGTAAAACAACTTTATTCCCCTGTCCGCTTTGCAGAGTCCATTCAAAATATGATGAAGCATGAAGTTGATGCGTTTGTGGAAGTAGGAAATGGAAAAGTTTTAAGTGGGCTTGTAAGGAAAATTGATCGGAAGAAGAAAACATTTGCCATTCAAGATGTCGCATCATTAAATGAATTTATTGCATGGTATAAGGGGGAGGAAATATGATTCTAACTGGAAAAAATGCGCTAGTTACAGGAGCTTCAAGAGGAATTGGTCGTGCTATAGCGCTTGAATTAGCGAAGCAAGGAGCAAATGTTGCTGTTAATTACGCAGGTAGTGAGGCAAAAGCAGAGGCCGTCGTAAGTGAAATTCAACAGCTTGGAAGACAGGCTTTCAAAATTAGAGCAAATGTAGCAGACGAATCCGAAGTAAAAGCAATGATAAAGGAAGTAGCTTCTCGTTTTGGCTCATTGGATATTCTAGTTAATAATGCTGGAATAACGCGAGATAACTTGCTGATGAGGATGAAAGAAACGGAATTTGATGAAGTTATTAATACGAATTTGAAAGGTGTTTTCATTTGTACGAAAGCAGTTACGAGACAAATGATGAAGCAGCGTGCAGGAAAAATTATTAACGTTGCATCCATCGTTGGTGTGAGTGGAAACCCTGGTCAGGCAAATTATGTAGCTGCCAAAGCAGGAGTGATAGGATTAACGAAGACAACTGCAAAAGAGTTAGCTACTAGGAATATTCTTGTAAATGCGGTAGCACCAGGTTTTATTTCAACAGATATGACCGATGCTTTATCGGAAGAACAACATAAAGAAATGCTTACATTGATTCCGTTGCAAAAACTAGGAGAGCCAGAAGATGTAGCAAAGGTTGTTCGATTCTTGGCAAGCGAAGATGCAGACTATATTACTGGCCAAACGATCCATATTGATGGTGGCATGGTAATGTAAGAACTTCTATACATAACTTGAAAGGGGGTGACTGGATATGGCAGACGTATTTGATCGTGTAAAAGCAATCATTGTCGATCGTCTTGATGTTGACGAGGCAAAAGTAACAATGGAAGCTTCTTTTAAAGATGATTTAGAAGCAGATTCATTAGATGTTGTTGAACTTGTTATGGAACTGGAAGACGAATTTGACATGGAAATTGCTGATGAAGAAGCAGAAAAAATTAATACAGTAGGTGATGCTGTTAACTACATAAATAATTTACAAGGTTAACAGTTTAGCGAAAGAAAGTCTCGTCTAACGAGGCTTTCTCTATATTAAGATGTAAATAGAGGTGCCATTCATGAATGTTGACCAATTAGAAAAGCAATTAGGCGTTCGTTTTTACAATCCCTCATTAATCGTACAAGCATTTACTCATTCATCTTATGTGAATGAGCATCGTGATAAAGTATTTTCGGATAACGAGAGGCTCGAATTTTTAGGAGACGCTGTATTAGAGCTTGGCGTATCTCAATATTTATTTCGGACGAATGAAAAAATGCCTGAAGGGGAAATGACAAAGTTAAGAGCTGCAATTGTTTGTGAACCTTCTTTAGCCAGTTTTGCACGTGGCTTACGGTTTGGAGCGTATATCTTACTAGGTAAAGGAGAAGAGCAAACTGGTGGTCGTGACCGCGATGCCCTGCTGGCAGATGTTTTTGAAGCATTTTTAGGTGCGCTTTTTTTAGATCAAGGTTTTCATACAACCATACAGTTCCTCGAAGACTATATATTTCCGAAAATAACAAATGGTGCTTTTTCGCATGCGATGGATTATAAGAGCCAATTACAAGAATTAATTCAACAAGTGAAACACCGTTCAGTTGAATATAAAATTGTCGAAGAACGAGGGCCATCTCATGATAAGGAATTTGTAGCTAAAGCTTTTATACAAGGTGAAGTATACGGATCAGGAATAGGGCGTACAAAGAAAGAAGCTGAACAGAGGGCAGCTAAAGCCGCTTTAGATAAATACAAACAATAGCAAAAGGCTGTAAAAGGTGATACAGCCTTTTGCTATTGTTTTTCTACAGATTTATTCAAAAAGTGCCCAAGGAAATGATATAATAAGTATTTATCGGCTCATTTTTACGTTTCTTGTTAGTAAAGCCTGGGTTATTGCTAGTCTTTATGACGAAAAGTTGTTATTTTTTATACGATAACCTTCCGTTTTAAAGTGGAACACATAACTATCCTCTTTCCGCACCTTGTCTGTGAATGCTTTTGGTTAATTGTACAACTTTGGGAGCCATTTACTTACCATTTTCGTGCTTATTTACGAATATTCCTTAATTCCTCTATGAATGCCTGTGTCTCAAGCGTACTAAGGTGCCCTTTTTGTTTAATTAAATCATACAGCGACTTTAGCTCTGTATATTTATTTAGATCGTAATCTTTTGCATCCATAATTGTGCGATTGACAATGGAAAGTTGATCAGCAATCTCATCTAATAGTATTTTTAAATTTTCCTGAGATGGTGTTTCTAAATTCATTATTTCAGCTCCTTTTATCTTCATATCACGTCAAAACTTCTTTTACTATAACATTTATGATAAAATATATGCGGTAAAATGCCAACTATTTTTTGTTTGTAGTTAGATATAGAAAGATAATAAGTAGAATATAAATTTATTTGTAGGAGAGGATATGAGGCTATATGACAGTAGTTATACATATTCTTTCAATCATTAGGAGAAATGTCAGGTGTATTTGAAAAAATTAGAAAGCGTCGGTTTTAAATCGTTTGCTAAACGAATAAGTGTTGATTTTGTTCCGGGAGTAACAGCTGTAGTTGGACCAAACGGGAGCGGAAAAAGCAATATTACAGATGCTATTCGTTGGGTTCTCGGAGAGCAATCAGCAAAATCGCTGCGCGGTTCGAAAATGGAAGATATTATATTTCAAGGTAGTGATACACGCAAACCACTTAATGTAGCTGAAGTAACATTAGTTCTTGATAATCATGATCAGCTTCTACCATTAGATTATGATGAAGTAAGTGTAACGAGGCGTGTTTATCGCTCTGGTGATAGTGAGTACTATATTAATAATCAATCCTGTCGTTTAAAAGATATTGTTCATCTATTCATGGACTCAGGGCTTGGTAGGGAAGCTTTTTCGATTATTAGTCAAGGAAAAGTGGAAGAAATATTGAGCTCCAAGGCAGAAGAAAGAAGAACTATTTTTGAAGAAGCAGCAGGCGTTTTAAAATATAAACAACGAAAGAAAAAAGCAGAATACAAACTTGCGGAAACACAAGAAAACTTAAATCGTGTGGAAGATATTATTCATGAAATTGAACAGCAAATGGATCCTTTACGAGAGCAAGCAGAAACTGCTCGTCAATATAAGATGTTCAAAGATCAATTAAAGGAGACTGAAATTACATACTTACTTGCTGAAATTGATCGCCTCCATACAGAATGGAAATCAATGCTAGTAGAAATAGAAAAGGTGAAAAATAAACAACATCATATACAACAAACTGTGGAGCTAAAAGAGCAAGAGCAGGAACAAGAGCGTTTAGCCATTGTGCAAATAGATAAAAAATTAGAGCAATTACAAGCGGATTTATTAACAGCAACACAAACATTGGAAAAATATGAAGGGAAAAAGCAATTGTTTTTGGAACGTTCTAAACATTTTTTTGAAAACAAGGCAAAGCTAGATTCCCAGAAGAATCAAACTTCCGTACGAATAGGTTGTTTACACGATGTTTTTGTACAAGAAAAGAAGAACTTAACAACATTACAAAGCGCCAAAAAAACAACTGCTAATACTGTGAAAGAGTTAGAGCAGAAGCTCAGATTAGGAAATGCAAATTTGACTCAAAAGATAGAAGATCGAAAGTCCGATTATATTGAGTGTTTAAATCAACAAGCTGCTAAACGTAACGAAAAACAAACGTTAGATGAGCGGCTGCAGCAGTTAGCTGTAAAGACAGAAAAACAATCAGAGAAGTTTGCCGGGTTAATTCACGAACGAGAGAAATTACAAGAAAAATGGAACACGCTTGTACCTGATGTGGACAAGCAAAAGCAAATATGTATGCAAAAAGAAAAGAATGTTTATTCCACGAAAGAATTATTACAACAGGAACGTTATGCCTTTCAAGAAGCACAAACTAAACTATATCAAGGCTATCAATATATCGAAAAAGTAAAATCTAAAAAAGAAATGCTTGAGGAGATGAAGGAAGAATTTCAAGGTTTCTTTCAAGGTGTAAAGGCTGTACTAAAGGCGCGTAAAGAAAATAAACTTGCTAACATATATGGTGCAATTATAGAACTAATAGAAGTTCCTAAAGTGTATATTACAGCTATAGAAACAGTGCTTGGTGGGCAAGCGCAGTATATTGTTGTAAAAGATGAACAATCAGCTAGGCAGAGTATTTCCTGGTTAAAGCAAACAAATAATGGGAGAGCTACCTTTCTACCTCTCTCCTCCATTCAACAGCGGGTTATTCCTAATGAATTAAAAATTCAACTAGCTGAGCATGAGGGATATGTTGGTGTTGCAGGTGAGCTTGTTCAAACCGAAGCTATGTATCGTAAAGCAATTAATCATTTAATGGGGCATGTAATTATAGCTAAAACTTTGAAGGATGCAAATGAATTAGCGGCGCTAGCTTCCAGACGGTATCGTATTGTAACACTGGATGGAGATGTGGTTCATCCAGGAGGTTCCATGTCCGGTGGTGCCAAGAAGAAGACAAACCAGTCGTTATTTACGCGTGAAAAAGAACTTGAAGAAATGGTTGAGAAGCTAGCTACTTTTAATAAGAAAGTGTTGGACTTTGAAAAAACTGTCCAAAATAAAAAGGCGAACATTCAACAATTGGAACAAAAGTTAAACGAAGAAGAAGCAAGTGTACAAGTTGAGCAAAGCCAACTGCAGCAAATGCAAGAAAGTATGCACGAGTTAGAAATAAGGTTGCATGCTTTAAATGATCAATTGCAAATATATGATCAGGATAAACGACAACATTCCGAAGATCATGAGGGTGTAGCAAAACGAAAAGCGGACTTAGAAAAAGAACTAAAGCAACTTGATGAACAAGCAAAAGAAATTGAACAGGAAATTAACGAGTTAAACAAACAACAGAAAGAGTTAATCGAGAATAAAGAAAAGTTACAAGAAGAATTGCACCAAAATCAAGTTTTACTAGCGGAACAAGAAGAACGTGTTAAGAGCCAACGTGAAAAAACAAAACAAGTGCAAAACCAACTAACAGAGCTTCAACGCGAATATGATCAATATGTAGAAGAGTGGAATAATCTCATTGAATTTCAAGAAACCAAGGAAACAGAGGAAGACATCGACGATACAATTCGCCAACAGTCAGACGCGAAACAAAAAATAACAGCATCTTTACAAAAAATACGAGCTGAACGAGATGCTAAATCAAAACAAATGCAAGAAAAAGAGCAGGAGCTTAAGCAAATTCATACTGAATTGGACGATCTTAGACGAAGGTTAAATGAGAAAGAAGTGAAGTCTAATCGGATGGATGTAGAACTTGAGAATATGTTAAGTCATTTACAAAGTGAATATTTGATGACTTATGAAAAAGCACGGCAAAACTACGAAAAAGCTCAAGATAAACAAGCTGCCCAAACTGCTGTTACCCAATTAAAGCAACAAATCTATCAATTGGGAACAGTGAATATAGGAGCGATTGATGAGTATGAGCGCATATCTGAACGATACGATTTTTTAAAAGAACAACAGACAGATCTTGTAGATGCGAAGAAAACGTTGTATGAAGTGATTGGCGAAATGGACGAAGAAATGAAAGATCGTTTTGGTGAGACTTTTTCGCAAATTAAAGAAGCTTTTGCAAATGTTTTCAAGCAATTGTTTGGTGGTGGGAATGCTGAATTGAAATTAACAGACCCTAAAAATTTACTCGATACAGGTGTAGACATTATTGCTCAGCCACCAGGAAAGAAATTGCAGCATCTCGGGTTATTATCGGGTGGGGAGCGGGCGTTAACTGCAATTGCTTTGTTATTTGCAATTTTACGTGTTCGCCCGGTTCCATTTTGTGTGCTTGATGAAGTAGAGGCAGCGTTAGATGAAGCAAATGTAACTAGATTTGCTAAATACGTGAAAATTTTTAGTGAAAAAACACAGTTTATTGTTATAACACACCGTAAAGGTACAATGGAGGAAGCAGATGTGTTATATGGTGTAACTATGCAAGAATCAGGTGTTTCACGTTTAGTATCTGTTCGCTTAGAAGAGACAGAACAATTAGTTGAACAATAGGAGGAATGAACAATGGGATTTATGGATAAGTTAAGAAACAAATTTCAACGAGGTCAAGAGGATGTAGAAGAAGTATCCGATAAGTATAAGGAGGGGATGAAAAAAAGCCGACAAACTTTTTCTGGAAAAATAAATGATTTGCTTGCTAAATACCGAAAAGTAGATGAAGATTTCTTCGAGGAGTTAGAAGAGGTACTAATTTCTGCAGATACGGGTGTATCTACTGTAATGGATCTAATTGATGAATTGAAAATGGAAGTAAAGCGTCAAAAGATTAAAGATACATCAGAAATGAAAGATGTTATCTCAGAAAAACTTGTAGAAATATATTATGGAGATGATGATCAGGAAATAGAAAGCCTTGCTATTCAGGAAGGTGAACTTTCCGTCATCTTAGTTGTCGGCGTGAATGGTGCAGGTAAAACTACTTCGATTGGAAAATTGGCCCACCAGCTTAAACTGGACGGAAAAAAAGTGATGCTTGCTGCTGGTGACACTTTTCGTGCTGGAGCAATTGAACAATTAGAAGTGTGGGGAGAGCGGACCGGTGTGGACGTAGTAAAACAAACTGCTGGTAGCGACCCGGCAGCTGTGATTTTTGACGGGATCAAATCAGCAAAATCAAAACAGGCTGACGTTCTCATTTGTGACACTGCTGGAAGATTGCAAAACAAAGTGAACTTAATGAACGAATTAGCAAAAGTTAAGCGGGTCATCGCAAAAGAAATTCCAAATGCTCCGCATGAAGTATTGCTTGTACTAGATGCAACAACTGGTCAAAATGCTTTAAGCCAAGCAAAAATCTTTGCTGAAGCGACAGATGTAACCGGGATTGTGTTAACGAAATTAGATGGTACAGCTAAAGGTGGAATTGTTTTAGCTATCCGAAATGAACTACAAATTCCAGTTAAATTTGTCGGTTTAGGAGAAGGAGTAAACGATTTACGCCCGTTTGATGCTCATGCATTTGTCTACGGTCTCTTCGCTGATTTATTAGAAAAAGAATAAAGTGACCTTTTAACCAGTGGGGGGTATTCTCCACTGGTTATTCATAACTTTAGAAAACTTAACTTACAACCATATGTTTATAGCAAAAGTCGTAGAATCTTACAACAGTTTTTATTAAGGGATAAAGGAAGTTTGCTTGACACATAAATTACATTCCGTTATTCTTATTTTGAAGTAGTGTCAAAAGAGTATTTTCATTTTTTCTTTATACTATAGGACAGTAATCGTTTTAAGTATTATAGTATAAGCAAATTTAAGGCTTCTGCTATAAAAATGGCAGAAAGCTAAATTCTGTTAATCCAAAGATGCGTACTCGTATTCTTTGTACAAAAAGTGCGTATATGAAGAGTTTTGGTATGAAAGAAGTCTTATAACAAAAATATACAACATTTAAATTAGTTGATAAACAAAAGATGAGAGGTGTAACAACATGCTGGAAAAAACGACTAGAATGAACTATTTATTTGATTTTTATCAAGCATTACTTACACCCAAACAGCGTAACTATATGGAAATGTACTATTTAGAGGATTATTCTCTAGGTGAGATTTCAGAAGTATTTGATGTATCTAGGCAAGCTGTGTATGATAATATAAAGCGAACGGAACAAATGTTGGAATCATATGAGCAAAAGCTTCACTTATATGAAAAATTTCAGCAGCGCTTTGAGCTGTTAAAGCGACTGGGTGAAATAATTTCTGACGATAATGACGCGCAACAACTTGTGAATAAAATAAAAGAATTAGATTAGGGGGACGCCTTCTATGGCATTTGAAGGATTAGCTGACCGCCTGCAAAGTACCATAAAGAAAATAACGGGTAAGGGTAAGGTAACTGAACAAGACGTAAAAGAAATGACAAGAGAAGTTCGTTTAGCTTTGCTAGAAGCAGACGTTAACTATAAAGTCGTTAAAGATTTGATTAAAAATATTAAAGAACGTGCTGTTGGTCAAGAAGTAATGGAAAGTTTGACACCTGGCCAACAGGTTATTAAAGTTGTCAAAGAAGAATTAACGGATTTAATGGGTGGAGAACAGAGTAAAATTGCTGTAGCTGATCGTGCTCCTACTGTCATTATGATGGTAGGGTTACAAGGTGCTGGGAAGACAACCACCTCTGGAAAATTAGCAAACCTCTTACGAAAACAACATAATCGCAAACCATTACTCGTTGCTTGTGATGTTTATCGTCCGGCTGCGATTCAACAATTGGAAACATTAGGACAACAACTTGACATGCCTGTATTTTCAATGGGGACAGATGCAAATCCTGTAGATATTGCAAAACAGGCGATGGTAAAAGCCAAGGAAGAGCATCATGATTATGTCATTATTGATACTGCTGGACGATTGCATGTAGACGAAGAACTTATGGGAGAATTACAACAAATTAAAACCGAAGTCGATCCACATGAAATCTATCTTGTAGTTGATTCCATGACCGGTCAGGATGCTGTGAACGTTGCAGAAAGCTTCAATGAACAGCTTGATATAACAGGTGTTGTGTTAACCAAATTGGATGGTACTGCAAAAGGCGGAATTGTTTTGGCTATTCGCAATGAATTACAAATTCCGGTGAAATATGTTGGCTTAGGCGAAGGTATTGATGACATGAAACAGTTTGAAGCAGATGCATTTGTATATGGTTTGTTCGCTGATTTAGGAATGAGTGAAGAGAACGAGAAAGTAGCATAAGCGGACCTCGCCGGACTGCTTGACAATTTCCGATTAGGTTGGATATGATGAATGTAAAGGAAAATCACTTAACAAGAGGTGTACCTGTTGCTAGAAAAAACGAATCGGATTAATTATTTATTTGACTTTTATCA
>NZ_JABXHF010000051.1:0-32754 GCF_013393565.1 Virgibacillus sp. | reverse complement strand
GAGCCAATTGAACGAGCTGCTCACCCAATGATGAAAGTCCGTGTGCAAATGGATGCACCTGTAAAGCCATTCGATATGATGAGAAAAGCCAAGTAGGTAATCTGAATTTAAAATTACAAAGCATGATGACCCGTTCCATGTGAGAGAAGCAATGTCTATCATGAGAATGGGTCTCTTTTTATATTATAGGAAACCATCTTGGCTCTCCCAAGGTCGCAAGTCACCATCTATCATGGAAAGCACTTGAAGGCGGTTTTTTCATACAAAGTATAAAATTAGTGGCTTGTGTATAACAACATAACCGAATAAGCCACGTCCCGCTCCAGCACCCAGCAACTAGACGACTTACTTCATGAATCGCCCTACGGTAAGTCATCATCGTTTCGTCACTAAGAGAAAGCCGACTAAAAACGGGCTTGCCGCCTAACGTAGGTATACTCCTGCTTTAGTGACATGATTCCTAAATCTTTAGTTGATTCGTTCCATTCGCTACGTTGCTAAAGACGCCCCCATCCTTTGTTCGATCAAGTTTTATTATGTTAAAAATGTAGCCAACGTTTACAAACTTCTCCCAAGTGGTATTACAAAAAGTAAAATTTATCATATTTGGAGGTTGTTTGTGTGAGTACAAAGCGTAAAGGAAGGCAGCAAAAAAAATTAATTGATTATAAAATTTTTTTACCGGCACTTTTTATCATTGTTGCCATTAGTATTCCCTTATCGTTGTATGAAGCTGAATCGCTAGAAATTTTAAATACGATATTTAATAAATTAGTAGATGTGTTTAGTTGGGGCTATTTATGGTATGCAATCATCTTAGTAGGCGTAGCGTTTTATTTATCTTTTTCAAAATACGGTAAAGTGGTGTTAGGAAATCCTGCTGATAAACCACGGTTTACATTATTTGAATATGCGTCTATTTTAATTGCTATGGGTTTAGGCTCAACGATTATGCGTACAAGCATGACGGAGTGGGCAAATGTTGCGGTCAACCCACCATTTGGAGTCGATCCTCAGTCAGTGGAAGCTATACTGTGGGGGAATTCATATAGTATGTTTTTATGGAGCTTTCAAACATTTGCTATCTTTGTTATGGCTGCTCCAGCAATGGGGTATATTTTACATGTGAGAAAGAGTCCAGTCATGCGGATATCTGAAGCTTGTCGTGTTATTTTCGGGGACCAATTTACAGATGGTGTCGGGGGAAAAATTTTAGATATTATCTTTCTAATAAGCATTCTAGCAGGAGCCGCGGTAACATTAGGATTGGGCGCGCCGATTGTTACTTATAATCTTGCTGAACTATTAAACATAGAAATAAACTTTACCCTGACGTTTATTGTTACAGTTGTATGGGTGCTTTTATTTTCGGTGAGTGCTTATTTAGGAATAGAGAGAGGAATAAAAAAGTTAAGTACGCTTAATATGTATCTTGCTGGTGCATTTGCTTTAATCATTATGTTAATAGGACCTGGTATTTTTATCCTTAATTACTTTACGGACAGTGTTGGATTTTTAGTGTCTAATTATGTCGATATGTCTTTTCATACAAACTCCTTAAGCAACGGTGGAACTTCGCATATAGAAAGTCAGACTATATTTTGGTTTGCTTATAATGCTACTTGGGCCATGTTGCACAGCGTATTTGCAGCAAAGATTTCTTATGGTCGTACGATTAAAGAAATGATATTAACGTATTTAATGGCTCCAACTTTTATTTCTTGGGTAGCAACAGGTGTACTTGGTGGTTTAGGTGTGAACAGTTATTTGTCAGGTGAGGTTTCCGTCTTAGATACGGTAGCAAATAATGAAGCCATGCAAGCTATTCCAGATATATTATCGTCGCTACCATTTTCAACGATCGTACTTATCATGTTTATTACGATTGCAATGATTTTCTTAACGACTACATTAGATTCTACTACGTATACTATCGCGTCTTATACGAGTACCGAAAACATGAGCAAAGTGGAACCGTCCAAATATTTACGAATAATTGTCGCTGCTGTTATTACAGTAATGGCGTTAATTTTAATGCGAATAGGTGGTTTGCCACCGTTAGAAGTTGTTTCAGGGTTATTGGGGATCCCAATAATTGTTGTTCAATTTCTAACGATATATGCTATTAAAAAAATGATCGATGAAGATAAAGCTTGGAAAACAAATGTACGTGATTAAGAATAAGTTGTTTAAATGATATGGAGTGAAGAATCTCTAGTAGCTTAGATTGAAAAGTTGCTAGAGGTTTTTGATTTTCTATAGGAAAGCATAAAATGTAAAGGTTTATAATTCTTACCTGATTATATTTCATTTGTAAGGAAAATATGAAATAAATTCAGAAACAAGGGATAGTATTAGACTTAATAACAAATATTAACATGGTTAATATTGATGTTCTACTATTTTCGAATAAAATATTTTACCTTATACTTGTACTATAGGAAAGACTATAGAGGAAGTAAAAAATTTTGGGGTTTATAGGAAAAGAAAAAGAGGCTTTCGCCAAAACTTGGCCACAAGCCAAGCCTTTCTAAATGGTGGCACATGGTGATTTTTCGCCATTTAGATTGTTTAAAAAGTACTTTAAAAAAGGCACATAGATGTTTCTGGGTGCTCGTTTGTGAAAGACTTGGCTTATTGCCAAGTCTTTCATAATCAATTGCAAGTTTAAATTGCAATTGCTAAACCAAAGATTGCAATTTAAACTGCAATGATTTGGTCTTGGTAGCTAAACTAGGGACTTTGTATAATATAAATGAGGTGAAGATAGATGAATAATCGCGCGCGTGATATTGTTTTATTATTTATTGAAAATGATCATTTTTTTACGGTCCATGCACTTACGCAACACTTTTCTGTAAGTCAACGTACTATTTACAATGACTTAATGGACATTGATGCATTTTTGGCAGAACATGATCTTCCCTCTTTACTACGTCAAAAAAGAAACGGCATAAAATTACAGCTTCGGAAATCGGATCAAAAAAAACTAAAAGATCTATTGGATCAAGAAGAACTAGGGGTCTATTCACCTGAAGAACGAAAAAATGCTGCTTTACATTACATGTTAACTCGCCATGAATATGTAACTATTGATCAAGTATCTAACTTTTTAAAGGTATCGAGAAATACGGTAATTAACGATATGAAGCAATGGAAGCTTTGGTTACAGGATCAATCATTATCGTTAACATCCTATCCTTATAAAGGCTTGAAAATAGAGGGTACAGAATTAGCAATGAGAAAAGCACTCTTAACAATTTATAAAAATGAAAAAAGAGAACGTGTACAAATTACAAGCGTAGAACAGTCTATTCTAAATGAGTTTCTTTCGGTTGAAGAGATTAACCACCTTACTCGTATGGTTAGAAAGGCTGAAGATGATCTGCAAATAATTATTTCAGATCATTCCTACTTTAGAGTTATTCTTCACCTTGGATTGGCTATTACTCGCGTGAAGATGCGACGTACACTTAACGATGAAGCGATTTCTGCAAGTGTTCTAGAAACTCGTGAGTATGAAGTAGCTTGTATAATCAAAAAAGAAATAGAACGAGCTTTTAGCATCGTGTTTCCAGAAAACGAAGTAATGTATTTTGCTTCACAACTTGTTAGTAGTAGTCTGCAGGGGGCGAAACAATACGGAAATACGAACGACCAATGGCTTCCCTTACAAATGGTAACTCGTACTTTTGTTGAAAAGCTAGAAACGGTATTTCATATGTCGTTTATGGAGGATGCGCAACTATTTAACGGTTTAATGGCTCATTTACGGCCAGCCATTTACCGGCTTAAAAATGATACGCACATTGAAAATCCTGTTTTAAATGCTATAAAGGAAAACTACCAATATGTGCATCATCAAGTAATGCAGACAATCCCTGTTATTGAAACGCAGTTGGATGTTAACTTTAATGAACATGAAGCTTCTTTTATAACGATGTATGTTACTGCAGCTATAGAAAGACAAAAGAAAAAAATCCGTAGAAAGCCTGTTGTCATTATTGTTTGCGATACAGGAATGAGCACATCACAAATGCTAGCAACACAATTAAAAAATTTGTTTCATATCCGTGTACTAGGTGCATTTCCAGCCAGACAGGCTGCTGAAATTGTTCAACAAGAGTTCATTGATTTAGTCATAACGACCGTTTCAATAGAGATTAAAGGGACAGAAGTTATTAATGTGAATCCTGTATTATCAAAAGAAGATATTCAGAAATTAGCTTTGTTATTAGAAAAGTTTGAGGGGCAAGAGTTGCTTGTGTTGGATATTTTGCAAATTATGGAGCCTTACTGTACTGTTCATAATTCATTGGAGCTTAGAAATAAGCTACAGCAGTATTTTCAGCATGATGCAACAAAAACGCGTCAACTAGAGAGGAGAGCAAATCCTGTGTTAATTGAAGTATTGAATGAAAATCTGATTATTACACAATCAGATGTACAAGATAGAGATAGTGCTGTAAAACTAAGTGGTGAATTGCTCTTGAAAAATGACTTAATTAAACGAGATTACATTGAAGCAATGGTTAACAATGTTCATGAAAATGGTACTTATATCGTCATTGCACCGGGGATAGCCATGCCTCATGCAAGACCAGAATATGGAGCAAAAGATATTGGTTTTAGCATTGTTACATTGAAAGATCCAATTGCTTTTGGGCACAGAACGAATGATCCTGTGAGAATTGTTATTGGTTTTTGTGCAATAGATCACGAAACACATTTAACTGCATTGTCAGAACTAGTGGGTGTTTTAAATCAAGAAGAAAAGCTAACGGCGATTTTAAATGCTGAATCATCAAAAGAAATTATGGATATTTTTCAAAAGGAGGAAAAACAATGATTAAAATTGTTACCGTTTGTGGTGCTGGTGTAGGGAGTAGTATGATGTTACGGGTATATGCGCAGCAAGTGCTGTCTGAAGAAGGAATTCAAGCTACTGTTGAGGCATCAGATATTAGCTCAGTAAGTGCGGATGAATATGATATTGTTATAACAACTTCTGATTTCGCTGATATTTTACGCAATTCAAAAGCAAAGGTTGTAAGAATCGATAACATGATGGATAAAGAGTTGCTCAGAACGGAATTAATGAAAGTAATTTAGCGATGGTGTTATTTCTTTTAAAGGTTGCTCAGTTGGATCCAATAAGTTATTTGAGCAACCTAGAAATATAATTACTCAACTTTAAGCGGGTATCATTATAAAACCATCAAGGTGACAAGAATAACCTTTGTAAAAGGACTTGTAGTTATCTAGTAGTTGTAGAATAGAAAAAATAATCTTTAAACAATTTGCCAAATTATAGCTATAAATCGTAATTCCCAGTACTTTCAAGTTAATAATTTCACAAATACAAACGAAGGAGAGATCAGCTAATGGATTTCATTATGTATCTAATTGACAATATATTCAGTCAGGCAGTGTTTGTAATTGGAATTGTTGTGTTAATCGGGTTATTGGTGCAAAAGAAAAGCTTTGATAACATTGTTTCCAGTACAGCTAAAACAATGATCGGCTTTTTGCTTATTAATACTGGAGCACAATCACTAGGAATATCTTTATTACCTTTACAGCCAATGCTTAGTAAAGTATTTCATTTAAATGCAGAAGTACCAACACTTGCTGAAGCTCAAATGGAAAGCTTTGTTGCAATTGGTACTGAAATGGCACTTATTTTTGCGTTAGGATTCATTATTCATATTTTATTTGCACGAATGACCCCATTTAAATACGTACATTTGTCTGCTCATGTGTCTTTTTTCTATGCTGGTTTAATCGCAGCTTTGTTAAAGTTCGGTACGAATATGGGATTTGTCCCACTTGTATTAACTGGTTCACTTATACTCGGATTTTATTTAACGTTTACTTGTTCTTATGTAGCGCCGCTTATGAAAAATATTAAAGGTGGAGAAGGATTCACGTTGGGGCATTCTAGTTCTAGTGGTGTTTGGATTGCAGCAAAGCTAGGCGGGGTGTTTGGTAATAAAAAACGTGATTTAGAAGATATTAAGATTCCAAAAATGTTAAATTTCTTGCGTGAAATGACGATAGCGCTAACAGTTATTATGTTTTTATTATTCCTTGTTGTATCCATTATCTCTGGTCCAACTTGGGTTATGAAAAATATAAGTGATGGGAGAGATGTTTTTTCTTTCTCTTTATTAAATGGCTTGCAATTTGGATTGTGGATTACTGTTATTTTAGCTGGTGTAAGAATGTTATTAGCTGAAATCATACCTGCATTTCACGGAATTGCTGATAAAGTTATTCCGAATGCAAAACCTGGCTTAGATGTACCACTTTTATTCCCAAATTACCCGACCTCAGTTATTGTAGGCTTTTTAACGAGCTTAGTTGCGGGATTTGTTGGGATGATCATCTTGGCTTTGATCGATTATCCAATTGCTGTTTTTCCAGCATTAATACCAACATTCTTTACTGGTGCTGCTACGGCAATATTTGGGAATTCAACAGGGGGAGTTAGAGGTGCATTGATTGGTTCGTTTGCCAATGGTTTAATTTTAATTCTTGGTCAAGCATTTCTTCTTCCACAAGTAGGGTCCTATGCATCTATTATGCGCATACTTAGTGAAACTGACTATGCTTTGTATGGGCCATTACTAGGTTTGTTACTTAAGTTGATTGGAGGCTAATATATTATGAAACAACTTGCATTGTATCTGCCGTGCTGTTTTCCAAATGAAACAAAATTTTTTGATGTTTTAAATCTTATGGAGAAATATAAAGTTGACATTTTAGAGTTGGGTGTTCCAGTCACCAATCCTCATATGGATGGGGCAGTTATTAGGGAAAGCCATCAACAAGTGTTAAATCAAGGGTTTAATAAAGCCGATTTTAAACAAATATTAGCTAGAATAAAGGAACAATATTCTTTTAAAGTAGTGGTTATGACTTATGCGGAAGGGCTTATGGAGTACGATTTATTAACTTCCTGTAAAAATAAAATGGACGGTTTACTATGTGTTGATAGAACTGTTACTATAGAAGATTTTCATTCACCTATACAGATTTATAATGAGGAAATGACTGACGAAGTACTAAAAGAACAGTTGGAACATAATCGTTTATTCGCTTATTGTATGAGTGGCATTGGTAAAACGGGTAGCTTTAATCATGTGCCAAATAATTATATGGATACAATGAAGCGGATAAAGACGTTTAGCTCGATTCCTGTTTATATTGGATTTGGCATCAAAGATCAAAGAGACGTAGCTAGTGTGTTTGCAAACGGTGCAGATGGAGCAATTATTGGTTCTTATTTTGTGAACTTGGTAGCAACTTCTACAATGGAGCACATTGAAAACTATCTCAGCGAACTAAAGTATATTCGATAAATAAATGGGTATTGGTATGTTATTTTACAGCTTGTAGATTGCTTATATAGTATTCTGCGAGCTTTTTTATATTGTATACAATCGTCATAATTCATAAGGCGTTTAGTGTTTACTTTTGAATACTTATAGGTTTCGACAATGATTTTGTTAAAGATAACCATTATATATGTTATGATGAAACTAGGTAGAAAATGTTAGCTAAGGGGGAGTAGCATAGTATGAGTGCAAATATTCTAGTAGCTTATGACGGTTCGGAACTAAGTAGAAAAGCAGTAGAGGAAGCGAAAAAGCAGGCTAAACTTGTTGATGATGCAACAGTACATGCGGTAACTGTCATTACTCACGCTGGGCCAACAGCTAATGCGGCACTTGCTCGCAGTTTTATGGGTGAAATGGCAGAAGAAATTCGTCCATCAATGGAAAGGATACGAGAAGAATTTGAAGAAGAAGGTATTCATTGTAAATCGGAAGTGTTGTTAGATTATTCTTTTCGTAATCCAAGCTCTCAAATTGTAGAGTATGCAAAAGAAAATAATATAGAATTGATTATTTTAGGTAGTAGAGGACTAGGTGGAGTAGGTCGACTTCTGTTAGGAAGTGTCAGTAGTCAAATTGTTCAACATGCAGCGTGTAAAGTACTTATTGTGAAATAGAGCAAATGGTGGAGCAAGGGATTATTCCCTTGCTTTTTAAATTTACAATGTCAATATTTTTGCTCACCAAATTAGGGAAATGTTAATTTTGTGGAAACGTTTTCTGAAATGGCGCTATGTATCCTACATATATGTTACGCTTAAAGTGACTAGATGAACAAGGGGGATGCATAATGAAGAGAAGTAGAATAAAATGGCTATTGTTCATGTCACTTGGAATGTTTTTAATCTTATTTACAGCGTGTAGTAATAGTGAGACAGAAAGCAATGAGAAAACAGGAGAACGAGAGGGGGAGTTAGCGTATAATCCTCCTTCTATGGAGGAGTTAGATGCGGATGATCCGATGACTTCTTACATTCAAAAAGGTGAAAAAATATTTAACGAGACGAACACTGTATTATCCGAAAGAGTAGGGAATGAATTATCCTGTGCAAGCTGTCACGCGGATGGGGGGGTAGCCCCTTCCTCTTCTATGGTAGGTGTGACGACACAATTTCCGCAGTATCGACCAAGAGAAGGCGTAGCATTTACAATTGAAGACAGAATTAATGGATGTATGATAAGAAGTATGAATGGGCAGAAAATGGATTATGATAGTGAAGAAATGCGTGCGCTTACAGCTTACTTAACGTATATTTCAGAAGGAATTGAAACCGGTGAAGATATCCCGTGGCGAATGCAAAATACGATGGAGGAAATTCCAGAGCCTAATGTAACTAGGGGAGAAGGATTATACGAGCAGAAAAATTGCTTGAGTTGTCATGCCACTGATGGTTCTGGAACCGGAGCAACAACTGGACCAGCCTTGTGGGGAGATAATTCATTCAATGATGGAGCGGGTATGAGTAGGCTGAGTAAAATGTCTGGGTATTTAAAAAATAATATGCCTCCAAATGAAGACGACACGTTAACAGATCAAGAAGCAGCTGATATCGCAGCTTTTCTGTTATCAAAAGAGCGACCAGAGTGGAAAGGACATGACTCAGATTGGCCAAATGGAGGAAGACCTTCAGATATCATAGATAAAGAACGTAGAGAAAAAATTCGTGAAGGCACATTTAATTGGGCTGATATTGAGAATGTTATTCCTGCTAAATAATGCATGAGAGCTGTATTTACTTTATCCCAAAGTATAAATACAGCTCTTTTAAATGCGTTTATATTTATCCCAGATAAGCTATTATAGACCGTAATCCCATTATGAGAAGGGCATACCCGAGCTAATTATACGAGATGAAAGTTTATCTTTCTAAAAATCAGTGCTAGGATAGAGAAAGAGAAAAACTTTTACACTGGCTTTCGCTAGAAGAAGGGGGCAAAGATGGTATTCATTCTTTGTTTAGCAATAGGGATAATAACAGCGCTGGTTGGTGCTCTGATGGGGTTAGGTGGAGGACTTGTTCTGATTCCAAGCTTACTATGGTTACATCAATTTTTAGATGCATTCGCGTGGGCAACGCCACAAACTGTAGTTGGAATTTCCCTTGTAGCAATGGTATTCACGGCATTATCTTCAACAATTGCTTATGTAAAAACAAAACGGATTGATTATAAAGCAGGTTTGTGGCTTATTTCAGGGAGTATTCCTGGAAGTGTTTTTGGCTCTTGGCTCAACAAGTTTATGGATACAGAGCCGTTTTTATTTTACTTTGGAATCGTTATGATCGCAGTGTCCATGTTGTTTTTTATGAAACGAAAGATAACCTCGCAAGTTGAACCTAAAAATCAAAGTTTACGGAGTTTTTATATAGACGGTAAAACGTATTATTATCATTTTTCGGCTTGGATAGCCTTTGTGTTGTCGCTAGTTGTAGGGGTTCTTTCCGGCTTGTTTGGTATTGGTGGTGGATCAATCATGGTTCCCGCTATGATCCTTTTATTTGGTATACCTACGCATGTAGCTACAGCGACATCTATGTTTATGATTTTATTTATTAGTCTAATTGGAGCTAGCACGCATATTTCACTTGGTCATTTGGAATGGCAATATGCGCTTTTCTTTATTCCAGGAGCATGGATTGGTGGAAAATTAGGTGCCATGATCAATCAACGTTTGACTGGAAAAGCGCTTGAATGGATTTTGCGCATTTTATTAATTATAATTGGTATTCGAATGATTTTCCAAGGGCTGTCATAAGGAGTATTTGTAAAATGGAAGAACAAATCTATTTTTATTATACGAACGATTTACATAGTAAGTTTGATCATTGGTCCCAAGTATCGTATTTTTTAAAGCAGTCGAAACGACGTTGTGAAAGAATAGGCGATTCGTGCTGGACGGTAGATATTGGTGATCATATGGATAGAGTACATCCAATAGCAGAAGCATTTAAGGGGCAAGCAAATACTGCTTTATTAAATGAAGCTGGTTACGATATCGTTACACTTGGTAACAATGAGGGCATTACTATTTCTCATGATGAGCTCCATGCATTATACGATGAGGCAAAATTTACAGTAGTTTGTGGGAATTTACATAATACGATTGGAAAAGCACCAAGCTGGCTACAGTCTTATAAAATAGTAACCTCAAAACAAGGGGTCAAAATTGCTGTGTTAGGACTCACGGCGCCTTTTAATGCGTATTATGAGTTGCTGGGCTGGCATGTTTCTCCGCCTTTAGAACAGTTGGAGTACTTGTTAGATACTGTGAACCGTGAAGCGGACATCATTATCGTTTTATCTCACTTAGGATATAGTGAGGATTGTGAAATAGCCCGTCGATTTCCAAGTGTTGATGTAATTATAGGTGGACATACACATCATTTGTTAAAAAATGGTGAACGTGTGAATAATAGCCTTCTTACTGCTGCAGGAAAAAATTGTTACTATGTTGGTGAAGTCAGTTTAACATGGGATCATAAGCAAGGTAAATTAAAAAACAAACAGGCACACACGACAAATATTAGCCATTTGCCAAAAGACCTAGATACAGAAGAATTGCTAGTAGCGTATGAAGAGCAAGCAAAAATTAGATTGTCGGAACCAGTTGTTCAATTATCCAGCTGTTTAAAAGTGAATTGGCGCAAAGTAACTCCAATTTTACAAGCTTTAACAGCAGCGCTAAAAGAGCAAACAGATGCTGATTTTGCTATGCTAAATGCGGGTGTATTACTAGAAAGTTTGCCTAAAGGAGTTGTCACATACGGGGACATTCACCGTATTTGTCCACATCCGATAAATACATGTGTCGTTGAATTAACTGGAAGTGAAATAGTAGAAGCTATCCGTTCTTCTTTAACAGAAGAATTTATGGAATTTCAGTTAAAAGGGTTTGGTTTTCGCGGGAAAATGATAGGTAGAATGGCTTTTTCAGGTTTAACACCGCAATTAGAGAAATTAAAAGATGGAGCAGTATTTGTTAAACAAGTATGTCAAACAGAGGGCGTTCCATTACAACCGAATCAAATGTATACATTGGCTACCGCTGATACGTTTACGTTTGGAAGATTAATTCCGGAAATTGCACGTTCGGAAATGAAAAAATACTATTTGCCAGCATTTCTGCGGGATATATTGGCACAAACTTTAAGACGTATGTATGGGTGATGTTTTTTAGCATTCCACCAGTCTGTGAAGCTCCTGCTTTAAGAAAGCCTGTATAGTAAGAGATAACACTATTTAAATTTTATTTCTTCTTTAAATAATTCGTGGGGCAGAAAAGAAACGCTCATGAATGAAAGATACACTTTATATGAAACATGGAATGATAGAATTTTTCATTCTAATCCTCCTTCAGCATACATAGACTTGCTTTGAGGAGGTTTTTTGATGAAAAAGCGACCAAGAAGGAAATTACGAACAGACTCCCCTTTGAAAATAATATTATTGTTGACGACAATTGCTTTTGTTCTTTTGACCTCCCTTAGTATTTTAATTGTTGATAAAGGGATAACTCCTCCTTTGATGGAGATAGCAAATCAAAAAACAAGAGAATTTGCTACGAGAACGATTAATGAAGCAGTGAAATCGACTGAAAATATTAGCTTTGATGATTTAATGGAAGTTAATTCGGAAAATGATGTATCTATTGTCGGGTGGAAATCCGCTGCTGTAAATCGTGCGCTTCGAGCGGCTACCAAACGAGCAGAATACTTTTTGTACGGTATGAATAAAGGGCAAACATTGGATACAGAAGATCCCGACATGCCACCACAGGATTATGGAGATACAGCAAATGAGTTAGCGGATAAAGACCCTACAGTTGTTGAGATTCCAATAGGTCAAGCTACTGGGAGCACGATCTTAGCAAATCTAGGACCTAAAATACCGGTTCATTTTGAGATTGTTGGTAGTATTCAATCAGATGTGGAATATATTATGAAAGACTTTGGGATCAATGCTGCTTTAATAGAAATATATATACCAGTGACAGTAAATGCACAAATTGTTGTACCGTTTAGTACGGAGTCAGCAGAAATTCGTACGAAGGTATATGTAGATTCTCGTGTAATTATGGGCGATGTTCCACAATTTTACGGAGGTGATGGTGAAAACGCACCTAACATTTCCGTTCCCAAAGATGACTTGAATCGAGACAATTAAAATGTTATAATTACTTTTATAAATAGAATATTTAAACCTTATCAGATCGGTGAGGTAGAGGTGCAGTATATAAGAGTAGTCTATTGGAGGATGACAACGATGAAGGTAGATGAAAGGATATATTGCCGAAGCAGTATGTAAGGGTCGCACTTCGTATTGCTGGTATGCTTTTGAATAAGAGGTATACTGTCATGCAGCAAGCAACATGCATGGAGAACTACTGATCGAAATGGAGGATAACGTATATTGTAAAGACAATGGTAGGTTATTTTCTATCATTGTCTTTTTCTATGTTTTAACTTAAAAAACTTCAATTCACTTATCCCCTCTCTCCTTGAACAGTATGTTTCCTTGCTCGATTGCAACCAATTTTTATGGAGGTAACCGGAATGGAAGGAACAATTTTTTCACTTATCCCAGCAGTTTTGATGCTGGTACTAGTTCTCTTAACGAGAAATGTTTTATTATCTTTAGGAACTGGAATTGTAGTAGGCGCGCTGCTTATCCATAATTTTTCTGTTTTAGATTCATTCCACGAGATTTGGACACAGTTTTATACCATTTTTGTCTCTGATGGAGCACTAAATACTGGGAATATTCTATTGCTATCATTTTTAATATTATTAGGGATGATGACTGCTTTTTTACAAGCGTCTGGAGGAAGCAAAGCCTTTGGTGATTGGATGATAAAAAAAGTAAAAACTCGCTCTGGAGCTCAGGGAATGAGTGCATTCTTAGGGTTAATTATATTTATAGATGATTATTTTAACAGTTTGGCCGTTGGTCAGATTGCCCGCCCACTTACAGATCGACATAAAGTTTCCCGAGCTAAATTGGCCTATATCATTGACTCGACATCTGCACCTGTCACAGTTATATCTCCTATTTCTAGCTGGGGAGCATATATCATTGGAATTATGGGTGGCTTATTTGCTGCCAACGGAATTACATCATTGGAGCCTTTGGAAGCTTTTGTTAAAATGATCCCCTATAATTTATATGCAATCGCAGCAGTTTTAGCGGTTTTTTTAGTTGCTTATTTAAAAGTAGATATTGGTCCAATGCGAAAACATGAAAAACGTGCAATGGAAACAGGTGAATTAATTGATCCAAAACAGGATAATGTACCAGGAGATTTAAGTGACACGTTTACAGCACATCAAAATGGGAGAATTTATCATCTTTTATTACCTATTGGTGTACTAATTGTAGCAACAGTGTCTTCAATGATTATTACTGGCGCAATGGCTACAGAAGGTAACATCAATTTACTTACTATATTTGCAAACACTAACGTAAACTTATCCTTGTTTACTGGTGGTGTAATTGCAGTATTAACCTCCTTTTTGTTCCATCTTAGCCAGCAAAAACCGAGAAATTCAAGCTTAAAGATTGTTTTAGAAGGTGCCAAAACAATGATGCCAGCAATTTATATTCTACTCTTGGCTTGGATGATAGGTTCTATTATTGGGGTTTTGGAAACGGGTGAATATTTAGCTGGTATCGTAAACGATGCCTCGTTAAACCCTGCTTTATTGCCATTTTTGTTTTTCATTATTGCTGGTTTTATGGCACTTGCAACAGGAACATCTTGGGGAACGTTTGGAATCATGTTACCGATTGCTGCGGAAGTAACAAGTATTACAGATATGGAAATGCTATTACCATCTATGGCGGCGGTATTAGCTGGTGCTGTCTTTGGAGATCATTGTACACCGATATCGGATACAACTATTCTGTCAGCTACGGGAGCAGGAGCGAATCATATTGATCATGTGATGACACAACTTCCTTACGCTTTAATTGCAGCTTTAGCTGCATCTATTGGTTACATTTTAGTTGGACTTACAAATCAAGTGTTACTGCCTCTACTAGTGTCACTATCCATTATTATTGCCTTTGCTACCATTATTCATTTTGTGAGAAAAACAAAAACGGTCCAATAAGTGTATGGAAGTGAAAAGCCTCTAAGGTTTCGACGCTAAGAAATCAAAAACTTCTTAGCGTAAAGCCGAAGGAGGTTTTTTGCATTATAGGAAAGCATAAAAGCTTAAAGGTTTATGGCTAGTATTATCTCTCAACATATCGACTGGTCATTTTTAGTGTGTTTTTTAGTATTCCATATAATGGGCATAAATATTTTTTGACATATGCATGAAGTGCCGTTATAATACAAACATAAATATCTGAAAAAACCAAACTTTTAAAAGATTTATTCTTTCTAAATTTTTTAGACAGAAGAATAAAGGGGGAAAAAGATATGGAAACACGTTCGCAGTGGGGAACAAGAGCAGGATTTATTCTGGCAGCCATTGGTTCAGCTGTGGGATTAGGGAATATTTGGCGTTTTCCTGCTGAAGCTTATGGCAATGGTGGAGGTGCCTTCTTTATTCCGTATTTATTTGCCTTATTAACAGCTGGTATTCCTATTTTAATCATGGAATTTACGATGGGGCAAAAATACCGCGGTTCTGCTCCATTAACGTTTCGAAAAATGAATAGGAAAACCGAATTTATTGGCTGGTGGGCAGTGCTGGTGGCGTTTGTGATTTCTACTTATTATTCTGTTATTATTGCCTGGGCAATATCTTATGCCTATTTTTCTATTAATTTATCCTGGGGGGCGGATACAGAAGGTTTTTTATTTAATGATTATTTAAAAACAGTTGACCCAGGACAGATAGGGAATTTGGTTCCTGGGGTATTTATTCCACTAATTTTAGTCTGGATTGTTGTTTTGTTTATCTTGTTCCGCGGTGTGAAAAAAGGAATTGAAATTGCGAATCGCATTTTCATTCCTACATTAGCTATTATATTTTTAATTATTGTTATTCGCGCGGTAACATTGGATGGAGCACTCCAAGGTTTGCAAGCCTTTTTCGAACCAGATTTTAGTAGTATTTTTTCAGGTGAAGTATGGGTCGCTGCCTACGGGCAAATATTTTTTAGTCTATCGATCGCATTTGCAATTATGATTACGTATTCAAGTTATTTACCTAAGAATTCAGATATAACAAACAATGCATTTATTACTGGGTTTGGAAACTCTAGTTTTGAATTACTTGCAGGAATAGGCGTCTTTTCGGTACTTGGATTTATGGCAGGTCAATCCGGTGTAGCTGTAGATGAAGTTGTTTCGGATGGTGTTGGTCTTGCATTTGTTGTTTTTCCAGCCATTATTAATGAGTTTCCTGGCTTAAATGGATTGTTCGGTTTCTTGTTTTTTGCATCTTTGGTTTTAGCTGGGTTAACATCGTTAATGTCCATTTCGGAAACATACATTGCTGGTATATCTGATAAGTTTAATATATCCCGTGGAAAAGCAGTCCTGTTTGGAGGGGGGATAGCTGCACTTATTTCGCTCATTTATGCAACACAAGGTGGCTTGTTCTTCCTTGATACGGCAGATTATTTTATTAATCAATTTGGTGTAGCAATGCTTGGTTTAGTAGAAGTTGTATTAATTGCTTGGTTACTTCGCCAAGTGAAAAATTTGAAAAACCATGCGGATGAATTATCTGATATTAAGTTAGGCTGGTGGTTCCCGGTTAGTTTAAATGTTATTACACCAATTGTATTAGGATATATGATGTTCGATATATTACGGTTAAATATATTGAAGTTATTTGATACACCAACAGGTAATTATGAAGGTTATTCTGATACATTTATTTTATTTGGAGGTTGGTCAGTTGCTGCCGCAGCACTAATTATAGGTGTCTTTATGGCTGCTACAAAATGGCGTTCCAAAGAGGCTAAAGGTTATTCGGATCAAAGGGAGGCTAAATAATATGAGTTCCAGTGCTATCTTTGTCATGATCTTAGGAATGGTAATTATTTGGGGGGGACTTGCAGCAAGTATTACTTATGCAATAAGAAAATCAAGACAAAAATAAAAGCGGATGGGATAAAATAAGAAAGTATGCAATTGAATAAAGACTTGTTTTGAAGCAAGTGCTTTATAAAACCCTCTATTTAAAAAGATGAAAATGAAGTGATCAGAATGATCATGTGAATATAAAAAAAAGATGTTATTGGGAAATGCCAACAATACAAGGCGATGTAGCTTTGTATTGTTGGCATTTTAAAAGCATATCATTTATCCTTTTGTTTTGTCATGCGTTCCCACTTTTTCAAGTACGGATATGGATCAAAAGACCATTCGCTATACCCATTATCTTTATACATACCATAGTGTAAATGTGGTGGGAATTTTCCCGAAGTACCAGGTGGCCCATAACCAGTAGAACCGACTCCTCCAAGCACATCACCTGGCTTCACAACTTTCCCTACTTCAATATCATCTTCATAGCCACTCATGTGACCATAGTAATGGTAAATATTATATATATCTCTTATTCCAATGCGCCAACCACCGTATAAGTTCCAACCCATCATTTCCACTACCCCATAAGTGGTTGACTTCACAGGAGTACCATAATCGGCAAAAATATCTGTCCCCTCATGAATTCTTAAGCCACCAAACCCTCTTCGATCTCCCCATGTACTGCGATAACTATAATTATAAGATGTAGACACAGGGAAATCTCGTTGAAGTAACTCAATGTCTTGAAATTTTTTAAAGACTTTAGCTGTATTCATAATGGTTTGGACAGTTAAATCTCGATTATAGTAATTCCATAGAGCAATCTTAATATCATCTTTTGTTTGTCCGTGCTGCAAAATATAGTTTCCCATTGTATAGAGAACATCTTCAGGATTGGTCGGGTCAGCTATTTGATCGCCGTTGCCATCTTTTCCATAACCATTAAAAAAACGTATGAGTCGTTCATCATTAATCATTGCTGCATTACCGAGGCCAAACCAAGCTTCTGTAGGCATTTCAATAGAAATCACTTGTTCATCATCAGCATCTTTTTTTGCGTTTCGTTCATAGTTATCAATGGCAGCAAAATAATACCATGGAATTTGTGTTACTGCTTCTGTTTTTTTAAATAATGCCATTCTTTTTTTATAAATAGAATCACTATCTGCTTTTGCAAGCGTAGGCGTAAGCATAATGGAAAGTGTAAATAATAAAAACGTTATAACAATACGGTTGATAGACAATTTTTTCACCCTTTTGATCCACGATAGGAAGTATAAAAATTTTATGTATTGTAGTAGTGTTTCATCACTATAAAGACTTAGAATAAGTCAATCTTTTTGCATTTTGAACTATAAATTGTTATTGGGTTTAACTTTTCCTACAATCTTCTTTTATATACAAAATTAGCTGAAAAAATATTTTTATCCTTCCGAGTGTTTTAGCAGAGAAAATTTTTGGGATTCGAAAATTTGATGGATGGTATATAAAAAGCTAGCCATCATCTTGAAAGCAATGATGTGGCTTTCTATAGTGTGCAATAAGGACAAACGGTTTGACGTTTGTCCCATTCTACAAAAGTTTATTTTGAATTTTTCATTTCTTTAATGATGTTATTAATGGTGTTGTCGTAGTCGTCTTCAGAAGTTGTTGAATTATGCAAGCTTTGAATGTCATTAATTAAGTTTGTGTTATCAGTAGAATAGATATCAAAGTATCTTGGCAAGATGGAAGCGGCAGTTTTCTCTGCCATTTGTGATGCTCTTTCTTTATCGAAATCATCTGCCTTTTCATAGGCGATGAGTACTTCTTCATCCGTTACTAACGTAGCAGCTTCCTTAAAAGCATCTGACCTTAACATGTTACGAGTAATCATATCAGCCATCTTTGTACGGTCAATACGCATGGAGTGCTGTTTTTCTTTATCATTATCAATTTGTTCTTTTGAATAACGAACATAGCCCAGTCTGTTATCTGAGTCATTATCTGCAGGAGCTTCTTTATTTGGGTCAAGTTGGTTTTGTATACGTTCTCTTTCATTTGTGGCAGTATTATTATCCATACAACCAGTGGCTAAAAAGAGAACAGATAGACTGATTGGAATTATCCTTTTCATTGTTTACCCTCCATTCTTTTAAAAGATCATTATTAGTTTGTTTATTCGAAACTGAAATCATAACTGTTTTTTTCTGGAGCGTTTAGGTAAAAGGTGTTAAACTGAAAAGATACCGATGTTAAAGGGGAATCGAGTATGGTTGAACTTTTTGGAAAAACGTATGAGTTAATTGAAGATCATAAAGCTGGGTTTCAGGAAAGTGTTGTAAAGGAGAGGTATTCTGATATTTTAGCTAAATATGATTATATTGTTGGTGATTGGGGATATGATCAATTACGGCTAAAAGGTTTTTATGATAATAGGCACGTGAAAGTTCCAGTAGATACTAAAATTGATACATTGGATGATTACCTATATGAGTATTGTAATTTTGGTTGCGCTTATTTTGTATTAAAAAAAATGGAGCAGTAGTGAAAGCATCTCTACTGCTCTTTTTCATCATGAATAATATGAGAGCCTGGCGCCCTTATGGGAACGTTTTCATGCTGTTTGCGATCTGGATAAACAAAGGCGCTATCTCTATGCTGTCCTTCTTCCCATGAAGTTGATTTCCCTTCGACAGCTGTATCGCTATGAATAGAAGAGCCAAAAGCTCCTTCTGGAAATTCTTCGGGTATTAAACGATCATGGGAATGTTTTACATTTGAAAAGTCACTATAGTCTTTTTTCTTAACCACGTTTTTTCACCTTCTTTATTCTAAACGAAAGTTATTATTAGGTTATCCTATGTTTATAGCTTTACGCTTAACAATTTAAGGTAAAAACATATTGTAGTTATACTTTTGCTTCAAAGAATATCTTGTAAAAAGTGACGAATTTCATCCGCCTCCATGTTGGCTTCGTTAAATGTATGTTCGATCACACCTTTATTGTGCAAATCTTGTTTATCAATGGATAAGCATCGATTTTTTCGCATGTTTATAATTAGCTTTTTGTTTACGTCTTCATGATCATCTAAAATAGCTAAATCATAACGTTGTAACTGCCCCATAAAGCTGACATACCGCACATTTTTTCCTACTGTCTCATCCTTAATTACTTCATAATTTTTGCCCATCATATCCCCCATTTTAAAAATAATATTTTCCCAACTATATCATGTTTTACTTCATATTCCTACAGAATATGGTATGATAAAATTGTAATTCTTGATGGAGGGGTGACCAATGTATTTTGTTGATCGAGAGAAGCTGGAGTCGATTTTACAGTATATGGATCAGTTAAATGGTATATTGGAAATGGACCGTCTACACTCTTTAGAAGAAAAGTTAAGCTTGGAACGAGCAGTACATGTTTACATTGAGTCTGTACTTGATGTAGGGAATATGATGATTGACGGATTTATCATGCGTGATCCAGGTAGTTACCACGATATTATTGACATTTTATTGGACGAAAAGGTACTGCCATCTGAACAGGAGCGTGCATATAAAGAATTAATTACGCTAAGGAGAATGTTAATTTCCGACTATGCACAAGTGGATCATAAAAAAATGATTCAAGTAATGCAAACCTATCTTAAAGATTACGAACAGTTTGCAACATATATTCGTAAATATATTAACGAAGAGCATCAGCAAGTTACTCACGCGTTTTCAAATGATACTTCAAAACAATAAACTTTACAGCTAGTAGTTGTTTATTAGCACGATGGAAAAGTAAAAAATTAGTATAAAGATAGCGTCTATTTCAGAATGAGGAGAGTACTAACTACCATGACTAAAGCATATCAAGGCTATTTAATCGATTTAGACGGAACGATGTATCAAGGAGATGAAGCTATCCCGTTTGCGTCTGATTTTGTAAAAGCATTACAGGAAAAACAACTCCCTTATGTTTTTGTAACGAATAATTCTTCCAAAACACAGCAAGATGTAGCGATGAAACTTAAAAAATTAAATATTCCAGCAGAACCTAAGCAAATTGTTACTACTAGTTTAGCAACTGCTTCTTATATTACAGAAAATTACGGACAATCTCGCTGTTACGTTATTGGTGAAGAAGGGATACATAAAGCATTACAAGAAGAAGGGCATACCATTACAGAAACGGAAAATTGCGACGTCGTTGTTATAGGAATTGACCGTAATATTACGTACGAAAAGCTGGCTAAAGCTAGCATAGCCGTTCGTAACGGTGCAACATTCATTTCGACAAATGGCGACAAGTCTATTCCTAACGAACGTGGTTTATTACCAGGAAATGGGTCCTTAACGGCTGTTATTTCTATTTGTACTGGCGTTGACCCTGTTTTCATCGGCAAGCCTGAAGCAGTTATTATGGAAGAAGCATTGCACGTGCTCGGTTTAAAAGCAGATGAGACATTAATGGTTGGAGATAATTATGCAACAGACATTCACGCGGGCATTCAAGCAGGTATAGATACCTTAATGGTTTTTACAGGGGTGACGCCATTTTTAGAGTATGAACAACTACCTGTTAAACCTACTTATTATGTACACAATCTCAAAGAATGGTTGGAAAAACTATAATCGTATTGAAAAAGCTTGTTTAATAAATCTCAGCTATTCTTCGAATAGAAATATGGCGAGCCTTCGAAACGCTGTTAGCTTGTAGGCTCGCTAATCTCCATGTTTACGTCGGTAAAAATACTACTTTTACTATATTTAATACTGCAATGTGATTATGACTTAATCATCAAGCAGTATATCTTCACCTGTTCCATGCGCCAAACGGCTGGAGGCAGCTGCTGCAATAGCCCCTACAATATCATCTAAAAAAGTATGGCATTCTCCAGTAGATTTATCATTTAATTTTTTTAAGATACCAGGCTTTTGTTTATCAATATACCCATAATTAGTAAATCCAATGGAACCATAAACATTGACAATAGATAATGCAATTACTTCGTCAACGCCATATAAACTTTCATCTGTATCAATGGTCTTTTGTAAAGGCTGTTGCAACTGTTTTTTCTCTGCTAGAACATCTAATTGAATTCCAGTTAAAATGGCATTTTGTACTTCTCGTTTTTTAAGTACGCGGTCAACATTATGCCTACATACATCAAGTGTTAAATTTTCGTGATATTTAGATTGTAAGTAATATACCAGTTCAGCAATATCATCTAAAGATACACCTCGTTCCGTTAACCACTGTCTAGCTTTCTTTTCTAACTCACTTCGATCTGTATTTGCATCCATTTTTATATCATCCTTTCTAATTTTAGTTAAAATTAACTAACCTATATCATAAACTGTTATAAAAAGCATATGCCTTTCTTATACTATAGAAAAAATTTGAACGAATAAATGCTTTATAGAAAGTCCAGTGAAGGAGGTATACACGTGCAGGTTAGTGATTGGCTTTATGAAAACTATAAAATTCATCCAGAAACGAAACGATGGATTGCGGGTAAGGAATGTTATCAAGCGAGTCAATATGTTTATTTTATCACTTCTACCGATAACAATGAAATTATACATATGGAACAAGCGGTAGTTGCTTACTATTTAGCAGAAAACGGCTATTCACATATGGCTATTCCAATCCCTAATCAACAAGGGGATTGGCTGACGCCTTACGAAGATGTAAACTATATGGTCGTTAAAGGGCTTGATTCAAGAACTGATTCCCAAGCAACAAACGGTTCTTTATTAGCGCAATTTCATCAAATTGGCAGCCTGTATCATTATGAACCACAAGCAATTTCCAGTTATGGGCAGTGGAAGCAATTATGGATTGATAAATTAAGCTGGATAGAAAGCAATGTTGAAAAAGCAGCTCAAGCAGGAGCAACGAATTATTATCGTTTAGTTATGGATATCCTCCCGTATCTTATTGGCATTAGTGAAAATGCAATTCAATATATTGGTGAAAGTGAGCAAGAATTACGTTATCATGAATCAGATCAAGGCACGATAGCCTTTCGTCGGTATATGAATCAATTGCAACAACCTCTAATGTGGCCGATGGAATTAGTATATGACCATCCAGCACGGGATATTGCTGAGTATTTACGACAACTATTTCTTCAACCTCATCCAGATGAAGCTGTTATCCATTTTTTGCAAGAATATCAAAAAAATCGTCCTGTTTCTATTTTTTTCTGGAGGTTAGTGTATGCAAGATTGTTGTTTCCAATCCATATTTACGATTGTTTAGAACAAAATTTATCTACAATTCAGGATAAAGGGTACGAACAATTAAAAGATTTAGTACAGCTTCAAGATAGGTATGAAGCAAATGTTAGTCAGTTTTTTGAGTGGGCAGACCTTGACTGTGATTTTTTACAGGTACCTATGCTACACTGGTTGTGACAGATTCATGATAAATGTATCCCGTATATTATGTGCTGCAAGATTTCCTCTATGTGTTCACAAGACGACAATGGAGATGAGAATATCCCCATTGTTTGATTTTATCAACTTAGCCGAGAATACTTTCGGCTTCGTGGTGCTACGGGATAGCTTGGTACATAAGAGAAACGAAACCGGTGTATTTAGCGTACACCACCAAATATCCAGTATGCTTTAGTCGAGAGGTTCAAGAGAGAAGATGTTCCAGATGTATTGGAGGGGGAAGAGTGAGAAAGCCATATGTATACGTAACCAGAAAAATTCCGGCTGCATTGTTAGCGCCATATAAGGATGATTTTACCTTTAACTATTGGGAAAGAGAAGAAACTTCGGTGCCTAGAGAAGAATTAACTAAACAAATAAAGAAAGCTGATGCTCTTATTTGCATGGTGGGCGATGCTATTGATAAATCCACATTAGAAGAAGCGAATCAACTCAAAATCATCGCTAATTTAGCTGTAGGATACGATAACATTGATTTAGAAGCGGCTAAGTCAAGAGGCATCTTTGTGACCAACACACCGGATGTTTTGACGGAGACAACTGCCGATTTAGGGTTTGCTTTACTATTAGCTACCGCAAGACGGTTAATGGAGGCTAACAACTATATTAGGCAAGGGAAATGGAAGGAATGGTCCCCTTATTTATTAGCCGGTGCTGATGTACATCAAAAAACAATTGGTATTGTCGGAATGGGAAGGATTGGCAGAGCATTAGCTAGAAGAGCGCAAGGTTTTGGAATGAAAATTATGTACCACAACCGTTCTAGAAATCTGGTAGCAGAAAGCGAGTTAGGAGCGACATATGTTGGCTTTTCTGATTTATTGAAAACGGCCGATTTTGTTGTGTCTGTTGTACCATTATCAAGTGAAACGGAAAATATGTTCGACAGTCATGCTTTTCAATTAATGAAAAAAGATGCTCTGTTTATTAATATTTCTAGAGGGGGCGTGGTGAATGAAGAAGCATTATTTCAAGCTCTGCAAAATGGAGAGATTCAAGCGGCTGGCTTAGACGTTTTTAAAGAGGAACCAATTTCAAAAGATCATCCTCTGTTACAATTACCAAATGTTGTTGCATTGCCACATATCGGTTCAGCTAGTGTGGAAACGAGAACAAGCATGTGGAACCTCAGCTTAGAAAATGTTGCTGCTGTACTGCATGGGAGTGCCCCTAAAACGCCTGTATCTTTGCAATAAACAATGGCGTAAATCTAACGCTTGGACCTTCGTATCCAAGCGTTAGGTTTATTATACAAAAGTATAAAGCGATGCACGTTATAGTATAAGACCATAAAGTCTTTGCAAAGTCGAGTTTTTCTAATGGTTTACACTTATCATTATAGCACTTGTTACGATTTAAGAAATAAGAAAGCTAAAGCTTCTTTTTTTACGTTATCGAAGTGTTTAAAATACTTGTTCGATCTCAGTGACACCGGGAACTTCCGCCATAAGTGCCCGTTCAATTCCTGCTTTTAAAGTAATGGTTGAGCTAGGGCAATTTCCGCAAGCACCCATGAGACGAAGAAGCACAATGCCATTTTCATCAACATCAATTAGTTCCACATCGCCACCATCACGCAGCAAGAATGGACGTAATTTATTTAATACTTCCTGTACTTGTTCATGCATTATCCATCTTCTCCTTTCTTACTATCTATTATAAAACGATTATGGTAAAAAATCTATGAACACTTAACGAAGCGATAATCAATATTATTTTAACTTTGATTCGACTTTTTGTAAAATAAAAGATATCAAAGTATAGAACGGAGGGAAGGGATGAGTAAAATCCATATTACAGTTTACGGAGCAGAGCAGATTTGTGCTAGTTGTGTTGGTGCTCCCAGCTCTAAAGATACGTATGAATGGCTACAAGCAGCATTAGGGCGTAAATATGATACAGAGGTTATCACATATGAGTATGTAGATATTAAAAATCCGCCACCTGTAGAGAAACATCAACAATTTGCGGAACGTATTATAGAGAAAGATTTATTTTATCCCATCGTTTTTATTAATGATGAGTTGGTAGCTGAAGGAATCCCAAGGTTAAAAACAATTTACCAAGCGTTGGAACAATATGAATTGCCTTTACAACCAGCAAAGAAATGAGGACAGATGATGCAAATACCATTTATTAAAATGCATGGCTTAGGAAATAATTATATATACCTTGATTTTTTTCAACATACTGTAGCGGAAGAAAAATTATCAGAATTAGCAAAAACTATCTCCAATGTGCATACAGGAATTGGTTCGGATGGGCTAATTATTATTCATCCAAGTGAAGTAGCTGATGTTGGTATGCGTATATTTAATAAGGATGGTTCTGAAGGGAAAAGCTGTGGAAATGGTTTAAGATGTACAGCGAAGTATGCGTATGAACAAGGAATAGTAGCAGAAAAGCAATTTCAAATTGAAACGAAAGCAAATAACGTTGTAGCTGAAGTACAAGTGACAAATGGGAAAGTTGACCAAGTTACGATAAATATGGGGAAACCACATCTAAAGCGTGAACTTATTCCCATGCAAGGGGAACCAAAAACAAAAGTCATTGCGGAGCAGTTTGAAATTCAAGGAGAAGTGTTAGAGTTAACCGCACTTTCTATGGGGAACCCACATGCGGTATTTATAGTAGAGCAAGTCGCTATGAAGCAAGTGTCTCATCTTGGCCCATTAGTAGAAAAGGATCAGCGCTTTCCGCAAGGGGTCAATGTAGAATTTATTGAAATCCTTTCTCCAAACGAAATAAATTTCAGTGTCTGGGAAAGAGGCTCTGGTATAACACAAGCTTGTGGCACAGGAGCATGTGCTGCTGTTGTGGCAGGGATATTGAATGATCGTTTAGAACGAAATGAATCTGTGAAAGTTCATTTACCAGGAGGAGATTTAGATATTACGTGGGATAATGACGGTGATGTTTGGATGACAGGTGGCGCTGAGTTAATTGCTACAGGCTTTTATGAAGCAGCACATTTATCCAAGGTATAAGTCGCTTTAAAGCCCTGCCTCTTACTTGATGGAGAAGAGTTCCCATCATTATAATGTGGATTTTCATCATAGTAATCAGTAATATTGAATGGTTAATAATATAAATGTATAATGAAAATACGCAGTATGCTTAGAAAGATTTCGTTTTTCTTATCCATAAACCAAAAAATTTTATACTTTCCTATAGTGAAAAAAGGAGTGAACAGTGCAATGACATTGACAATTACAGACAATGCTAAACAGCAAATTGTAAAGATGATGAAAGAAGAATCCGAAGGAGTCTATCTTCGCTTTGGTGTGCAAGGCGGAGGCTGTAGCGGTCTATCTTATGCCCTTGGTTTTGAATATGATATTAATAATGAGTTAGATACAACAGAAGAAATAAATGGTATTTCCGTGGTGATTAATAGTCAAGATATACCGATCATAGAAGGCACAACGATAGATTTTAAACAGAATATGATGGGTGGGGGCTTCAGTATAGATAACCCAAATGCTATCGTATCTTGTGGTTGTGGTTCTTCATTTAGAACAAAAGATAAGGTTGGTACCCCTGGTGATTGTTAATATAAAAGCTGAAACCGTGTATGAAGGTTTCAGCTTTTATGTTTTTGTTTTGTTATAAATGCTGGGTTACATAAGTCAGTAAAAAAGATAATTCTAATTAGGGGTAGGTTGTTTTACCCCCATTAAAACATGCTTGTTGAATGTTTTGGCTGAATTCTAGCTTTAGGATCAATGTAATGTTTAGCATTATTAACAGCAGTTGGTCCTTCTCCAAATCCAGTGGCAATTAAGTTCACTTTCCCATCGTAAGTGCAAATATCTCCCGCTGCATAAATGCCAGGGATATTCGTCTCCATTTTCGAATTTACTACAATACTATTTTTCTCTATCTCAAGTCCCCAGTTTTTAATGGGTCCAAGTGAAGAAATAAAGCCATAATTACATAACACTGCATCCACTTCTAATTCCACCTTGCGTTCTCCTTTAACCTCTTCCAAAATAACTTGGTTAATTCGATCGTCTGCAACAATGCTACTTGGAACAAAAGGGGTCAGAATATCAACGTTAGAAGCGTGTAATTTTTCAACACTATGTTCATGGGCGCGAAATTTATCACGGCGATGAGCGAGGGTGACTTTCTTAGCGATCGGTTCGAGCATTAACGCCCAGTCAACAGCAGAATCTCCCCCACCAAGTAATAGCACATCCTGGTCTTTATATTGATTCATATCTTTGACATGATAATGTAAGTTAATCCCCTCATATTGTTCACAATGATCTATATTAAGTTTACGCGGCTGAAATGCACCATTACCAGCAGTGATAATCATAGTCTTTGTGTAATGAATATCATTTTTATCTGAAGTTAATTTTAATGTTCCATCATCAAGTCTTTCCACTTGTTCAATTGCTTGCTCCAATACAATTTCAGGATGAAATAAGTTAGCTTGTTCTTCTAAGTTATCAATGAGCTCTTGAGCTCTTATTTTGGGGAAGCCAGCAATATCATATATATATTTTTCTGGATAAAGAGCAGTTAACTGTCCTCCAGTATGTGGTAAACTTTCAATGATTTTTACAGTTGCTTGGCGCATTCCGCCGTAAAAAGCGGTAAATAATCCTACAGGCCCTGCACCAATGATGGTTACATCGTATATATCATTTGTCATTATAATCCCTCCGTTCAAAATAAGCATGACGACATCTTTTATAGTACCATATCTTCATTAAAATAGAATACAAATGTACTCAAACCGTATAATCCTGATATTGTATTTTGAATAATATGTTTATTATGTATTTTTAGTGTAAGGTTGAAAAGGATACATAAACAGGCTACTATAACAAAGGGACTATTTTACGATTGTGTGACAATGAAATGAAAATTTGTTTACACTAGTATACCATCACGGCCCATAAAGGCTCATCGAGCTTCAAAAATCCATTTTAAATGAGAGTAAGTTTTTCGTTTATAGAATAAGTAAAATGAGTTTCGCTATAAAATTTGCAGATAAGCTAAGTTTTACTAAGCAATTTATCTACAACAGGAAAGAATATGATAGACTAAGAATAAAGCTTTATGATTGCTTAGGGCTGTGTACTATATTGATACATTACGGATAGTATTGTGGAATAATTAGTTAAGTTATTCGTTCTCAAGTGAAACAGGTCACAATTTTCAGCTAGGGAGTAAATGGAAGTGATGAATATGGAAAAAAAAAGCATAGTTATTCTAGGTGCTGGTTATGGTGGAATGATGACTGTGACCAAAATACAAAAATCTTTACGCATTGAAGAGGCAGAAATAACTTTAGTAAACATAAATGAATATCATTATCAAACAACATGGCTTCACCAGAATGCTGTTGGAACAGTGAGTGATGATCGAACGAAAATACCTATTAAAGATGTTATTAATCCCCAAAAGGTAACGTTTATTCAAGATAAGGTTTTATCAATTCAACCAAAAGATAAAAAAGTGATTTTAGAAAAAAGAATACTTCATTACGATGTACTAGTTATTGCTCTTGGATTTGAAGTAGAAACTTTTGATGTACCTGGCTTAGAAGCATATGCTTATACGATAAATAATATAGAGAAAGCCCGTGAACTTCGGAGACACATTGAACATAATTTTTCCTTGTTTGTAAAGGAAGAAAAGAAAAACCTTTCACGATTAACCTTTGTTATTGGTGGCGGCGGTTTTACAGGCGTAGAGTTTTTAGGTGAGCTTGCAGATCGTGTATCCGAACTTTGTAAAAAATATAACGTTGACAAGCAATTGGTGCGAATCATTAATATTGAAGCTACTCCGACAATTTTACCTGGATTTGATGAACAGTTAGTAGAATATGCTATGAACTCTCTTGAAGCACGTGGTGTTGAATTTATTACTGGGGCAACCTTTAAAGAATGTACCCCAACAAGTGTGTTATTTGAGAAATATGGTATGCAAACAAAGATATCTACGCATACGATAGTATGGGCTGCTGGAGTAAAGGCGAATTCAATTATAAAAGAATCAGATTTCACAACAAATAAAGGTAAAATAGAAGTGAATAATGATATGCGATCACCAGAATATGACAATGTATTTGTCATCGGAGATTGTGCATTAATTATGGATTTTGAAAAAGGCAAGCCATACCCACCTACTGCTCAAATAGCTATTCAAGAATCAGAAGCTGTAGCTTATAATATAAGAGCATATATACGAAATGAAGAAATGGAAGGCTTTAAACCGAATATTCTCGGTACTGTTGCTTCTTTAGGAAATCGTGATGCGATTGGAATTATATTTAAGAATAAGAAGGTTTTAGGTTGGAAAGCTACAATATTGAAAAAAATAATTGATAACCGTTATTTGTTTAAGCTTGGTGGGCTCCGTCTATTGGTAAAAAAAGGAAAATTCGCTATATTTCCGCGTGTTAAATAGTAATTATTTCCATTATATATATTTCATCTTTTATACTAAAGTTTTATAGTATAAGATGGTGTCAGGCTCCCGCTTCAAAAATTGAGAAAGTTTGTTGATTTGCCAGGCGAAGTGGGGGTAACAGCACCTATTGTAAGATGCCTTTAGGCATCCTTTTCATATAAGGAAGTATGATATTTTAAAGGTTTATAGTATAAGAGAATCGATAGCGTTTTCCTAATATTAAAAATAGGGTTGGCTTATTTTTAATTACTTTTCTTTGTGCTAGAAAAAATTGAAAGTGATATACGTTATAGATTCTTTTGTCTTCATTAAAGAATGTTAGCTTTGCTTTTTTTTCTATATCCTTTAAAATGATGAGGAAGATATGATTAGGTAAAGATAAAAAAGGGGATTGGAAGGGAGAAACAAAGTTTGATTCAATTAGTAGTGTCTATCTTATTATATTTCGTTATATTCTTTGGTATCGCTTTTATTTTAAATATGCTTCTTCGAACGACTTGGTTAATGGCGTTTATTTATCCATTTGTCGTTATTATTATTGTGGATAATACTGCAACATGGAATTATTTCACAAATATGAGTGAGACGTTTACCAAGTTGATTGCTCGACTCACAGAACTTACTGCAGTAGATATTTCTATTTTGGCTGCTGGTTTTGTAGGGACAATGGTGTCCGGTCTTGTGATACGTTTACTTAGAAAGAGTGGATATCAAATGTTTTAAGGTTAGCTAGAAATCATTTCCGTAGTAAAGAAAACAAGCTAGTAATTTAATAGAATAATGTATAAAATTTTTTAGATTGGACATGATGACATCCAAAGAGGTGTTATTCATGAAAATCAAAAAAATCATTAAAAAAACAGTTTTAAGTTTCATGTTTGTGACTATCATGCTCCTGGGAATAGTGGGTTTAAAAGAAGGAGCTTCTGCTAAACTCTGGCCATATACTCCTTCTTCTATAGACAGATTAGCGGACAATATTGATACAATGAAAGGCAAAGATGTTTATACGAGACAAACAAATTTGAAACAAAAAGAGCTTAATCATGTGAAAGAAGTAGACCGTCAAATATCAAGCAATCGAATGGATCATGTGAAAACGTTAGAAGAAGCTGTAAATTATGAACAATATCCAAGCAAAACAGTGATTGCTACTGGGTACACGGCGGGTGTAGAATCTACCGGTAAAACTCCAGACCACCCAGAATATGGAATTACCTATTCGGGAGTCCAAGTGAAAAGAGACTTGTATTCTACTATTGCTGCAGATCTATCTGTTTATCCAATAGGAACCATTTTGTTTATACCAAATTATGGATTTGGTGTCGTAGCTGATAAAGGTAGTGCTATTACAGGAAACAAAATTGACTTGTATTATGAGACGGTAGAAGATGTTTACGATAAATGGGGTAAACAGCAAGTCGATGTGTATATGATCGAAAAGGGAAATGGAGAATTAACAGAAAAACAGCTGCAACAATTAAATGAGAATGAGGCATTACAGGTGTTCAGGCAGGACATAACAGGTTAATGCTGTGGTAGTTAAAATGGCAGGTACGATGTAGGTGCCTGTCATTTTAACATGTATATCACTCTTTTGCCCTATAGGAAAACATAAGATTTTTGGTTTATAGGATAAGAAAAACAAAGGCTTTCGCCATAAGATTTGAGTGGCCATCCAAGTTTTTCTAATTAAGACGTGAGACTTTCGGGGGTGAGTCAAGTTTGTTTTCAATAACCTTTTTCAGTAAAATAAATGGTACACTGTAAAAGCAATGATAATTCCAGCAAGACCGCCAAAAAACACTTCGATTGGTTGGTGACCTAGCAACTCTTTTAATTCCTGTCTTTTCTCATCTTCTTCTTTTTTTGGCCAGCCTTTTGCTCCATCAATAAAAACTTGAAAATCGCGAATTAGTTTGTTCAACACAATTGCTTGTTCCCCCGCTTGTCTTCTAACGCCAGTAGCATCAAACATAATGATGACACTGAATACACAAGAGATAGCGAACATGGTAGACGTTACACCTTCTATAATACCTACGCTGGTAGTTAATGCCGCCACCGCTGCAGAATGGCTACTTGGCATCCCGCCAGTGCTAAATGCTAAACTAGGATTTAGCTCCTTTGTAACTACTAGCCCGATTGGGATTTTAATTACTTGCGCAAAAAAAATAGCTGTTAATGCTGCCCACAAGGGATAATTTAAAAATAATTCCATGCTGTTAAAACACCCTCTCTAAAACAAGTGTATCCTGTGTTGTAAGAAGATATGCGTTAATATGCGTTAAATTACATACTGTTATCTTACCATAAGGAAGAAGGATACGCATGAAATATTTCAACTAAATGATAATTAGATTATCCGTTGCTTTCTATTCCCATATTCTACGCGGATGTCGTAGAGTGAGGAAATGTTTTTACCTATATTTTCCGTCTTTAGAACATAACAGGTGCTATAAAAGGACACACTACAGCTATATTAGAATCAAATTAATCTTTAGCCACCTAGGTTAGCGCGACTTAAGACAGGAATTCTTTTAATGACACGGACCATAAATAAAGCCGCTAACCCGGCAAAAGCAATATCTTTAATTAGAAATGGTATCATTCCGCTCCAGGCTAGTGTGTAGCTAAGAGGAAAGTCTAACCACATATTGGAAGCAGCATACATATATGTCACGCCAATTATATAATTTATTGCCGTTCCCAAAAGCGCTGCTGAACAATAACGAACAAAGGAATAATTTTGTTTAGGATGATTTACAATCCAACCAGTAACTAGAGCTACAAAAATAAATGATATAATAAATCCGCCAGTTGGACTGATGAACATTCGGGGTCCGGCTGATAGCCCAGCAAATACAGGAACACCTGCTATCCCCACAAGCATATATGCGAGCATTGAAAAACTTCCAAGTTTACGACCTAACATTAATCCTGCTAGAACTGCAAAAAATGTTTGCAAGGAAAGTGGAACATCAGCTCCGCCAATGGGTATCGTTAGCATCGGGAACCATACGGTAATATTAGCTCCAATTGCCATTAGTACAACAAAAACCGCTCCATATGTAAGGTCTATCGTTCTCATTTGATTCATGTTTATAACCATTCCTTTCGCTTCGCTCAAGGCACAAAATGCTATGAAATGTATTTGTGCGGAGCGATTTTTGTATTATTCTAGAATTATAGGGACGAGCAGTTAACTACAAATCACATGGGGGTGAGTGGGCCATTCCGATAGCGGAGTGACCGAATGTTTATATGTGTAGATTGTCTTTCCAAGCACAAATAAGTGTGTCTTCGAACACGCAGACTTATCTTTGTATAAACACTTACTCGTTTATTGCTGGACAATCAGTCAATGTTGCGTGCATTGCTGCTACGAACAATAAAGGAGTGACTACTTACAAACGCCATCGTTTTTCTACCTTCACAAAAGGATTAAGAGAGCTGTCACAATGGCTTTGTAAAAATAACTGTAAAGATGTT
>NZ_JABXHF010000050.1:0-32876 GCF_013393565.1 Virgibacillus sp. | reverse complement strand
ATAATAGGCTAAAGGTGACCCATTAACAAACTCTACATCATATTCTTTCAAGTCGATTAATGCGATTTCTATTTGTTTATCGATACGTTTGGCTACACGTAAAACGTCATGTACTACTTGCGACGTTTTTTCTCCGACTAATGAGCCGGCTATTCCAACAAGTTTCACAGCTGTCCCCTCCTGCTTTATCTATGAATAGCTAATATATGTTCAAGTTGAAAATAATACTATAAATAAACTGTTACAAGCTCAATCGAAATACGACTGGGACTATGCAACCGATGCTTACGTGCCTATATAAAATTTTAAACAATTATTTCAGTTGCTATAGATGTAATAAGCATGCACAAAGAATAGCTTACCGTAGATATAATAGCAAATTTTTTGCTTCATCCTGCTTCATCAAATGGTCATCTCCACTTCGAGGCTATTTTCCGATAAAGCGAAATAGATCACCAAGGATAATTTGATCTGAAGCATATAGTTCATTTCGTGCCGTTTCTAAATAATCATTACATGTATTTGATTCGACAACCTGTTGCTTGTGCTTATCATAACAACGACCATTTACATAAGCATATTTATCTGTGACGATGCTTCCATCGCGAAACACAACAGGGGCTTCATTATCTCTCGTAAATAGATTACGACTAAAATTCATTTGCTCCCTATCTCGTACCCCTATTAATTCTAAAACAGTTGCATGAATATCAATCGTTCCTCCCACTGTTTCTATCTTTTTTCCTTCTTGTCCTGGTACGTGGATAATTACTGGCACCTTTTGTAACTCAAGGTGGCTCATTTCCGTATCCTCTTGCCCAAGTAATTCATAAACACCAGCTTCGTATTTTTTGGAAATACCATAATGATCTCCATAGATAACAAACACTGTATCTTCATACATATCTTTTTCCTTTACTAATTCAAAAAACCGTTTTAACGCTTCATCCTCATACCGAACGGTTGTTACATATCGATTAACAACACCTACAGATGTATTCGCGGGTGAAATAGATTGATCCTCTTCTTCTAATAAAAATGGAAAATGATTCGTTAACGTCAGGAAACTTGCCATATAAGGTTCAGATAAATGAAGTAATTTTTCCATTGATTGTTCAAAAAAGGGAATATCCTTTAACCCATAATTAACCGAGTTTTCTTCCGTCACATGATAATCTTTTTTCGAGAAAAATGTATCGAACCCTATCGATCGATACATATCGTCTCTATTCCAAAATGAAGCATCATTTCCATGAAAAGCAGCAGCCGTATAGCCATTTTCTTCTCGCAAGATATACGGTAGGGATTGAAATTCATTGTTCGGTCTGCGAACAAATACAGATCCACTTGGTAAAGGATATAAGCCAGTATTAATCATAAATTCAGCGTCAGATGTTTTTCCTTGCGCTGCTTGGTCGTATATATTGTTAAAATAAAAACTGTCTTGAATCAGCTCATTTAAAAATGGGGTTATTTCTTTGCCATTCACTTTTTGGTTAACCACAAAATTCTGTGTAGACTCTAAACTAATAAAAACAACATTCTTTCCTTCCGCTATTCCAAATTCCTGAAACGAATCCTTTTCTTCATTACCTTGGATATACGATTGTACTTCTTTTACATCTGCCTCATCTGCAAAAGCTTTCATTACGGGAGATTTAACACCATTTGCTATATTTATCAGCTGATAATTATATAAACCTAATGACTTCACTAGTTCTTCACGATCGTAATCTGTTTGTAAAAGAAACGGATTTTGAATGAGCGCAATGACCAAAGTAAAGACAAGCAACCCCACACCAGTAAAAGCATATCTTTTCTTATTAGGTACTACTGGATGGTTTTTCTTTCTGTTCATTTTAAAAATAACATACCCAATAACTACAACATCCACAAATAACAACGTATCAAGCGGGGAAAAGAGTTCAACCGTGCTAGGTCCTAAACCTCCTACATTGTTCAATTGTAGTAAAACAGAAACGGTAACAAAATCAATATAAAACCGATAATACAGCACATTTGCATACAATAAGCCTAACAATAATAGATAAATGATAAATAGCATAAGTGGAGACAAACGTTTTCTCCAAAAGAAACTAAGCCCAAACATGATCATAATAATGCCGATCGGGTTGATAAAAACGATCATGATATCAAACCAAGAATAAAGCGGTAATTGAAAAGTAGTAAAAGAAATAATGACTGATTTTAGCCATAATAAGATAATCAACGTCATCAATACATTTCTTTCTATCAACAGGGTTAATTTTCGCATGAATGAATCTCCTTCTCTCTAGCAAACTGTTGATATACCTCAACAATAATCTCTATGCCCTTCCTGATATGCGAAGCTTGTTGTTGTCCCATAATAGCCACTTGAAACCAGTTATGGTTTAGTAAATAACTGCTTTCATAACTAACTTGAACCCCTTTTTGTTTCAACACATCGCCGAACTGACGTGAACGAATTTCAGGAGGTAGACAAACCGTCACAATACCCGGAGAATAATTTTCTCCTGTGAGCACTTGCATGCCAACGCTTTGAAATGCATTGCTTATATCTCGAAATAGCTTTGTTTTATCTGGACAAAACTGCTGTAAAGCAGCTTGCATAGCAAACAAACTATTCGATGAATGCGTAAACGGAATACTATCGCTTGTTTGATACCTACCAAGGTCTAAATAACTAGGTATTGAATTTTGTGGAAAAAGCTTCTCGTGATGAAACACAATAGCTAATCCCGGGTATGAACCGATACCTTTTCCACTTACCGTGCTTGCTAAATAAACGGACTCTAAATGAAGCGGTAGAACACCAACCGTACTACAAGCATCTATACATAAACGGACACCATATTGGTTACATAGCTGCTTTAATTCTTCCAATGGATAAACATAGCCTGTTGATGTCTCGCAATGGACAGTCCATAGCCATTCTATTTCTGGATGCTCAACCAATGTTCGTTTTATTTCTTCTAAAGTAATCGGTGCACTCCACGACTTAGAAATGCTTTGGAAAGAAAGACCAAACCTCACAGCTTGATCCATTAAACGTTCTCCAAATTCGCCATTTGACAGAATTAACCCTTCACCTGGAAGTGTTGTTAACTGAGCAGCAATCATATCATTCGCAAGTGTACCTGTACCTACTGCAATTTCTACATAATTAGCATTGGTTACATCACATAATTGTTGCTGTACCTCTTCCATTACTTTATGTACATCCTTCGCACGATGAGATATAGCTTTATCACTCCATGCTTTTTTTACAGCATCGGAAACCTCCACAGGACCTGGAAGGAAATTATAATTGTCTTGCCGCACTTCTTTTCGCAACATTCGTTCAAATAATTTAGAGGCACGCTCAAAGTTTTTCTTCGTTAAATACATAGGTTGATACGGTGCTTCTTCCGTTCCAACTAATGGTCCAAACGCTTTAAACCCTAAATGTTTATAGAGCTTTGTTTGCCTTAATGTTCCAGAAATAACCGCCATATTAAACCCTCTTTCCAAACAATAGTCTACTAACATTTCACAGAGACCATAAAAGATGCGCCCTCCTCGATACTGCTTTTTTATAGCTAATAAACGTATTTCACAAGGGATAGCAGATACAGGTAAATAATCATCTACATTATCTAACTTTTTGTCAAGCGAAAATGGTCTTTGATTATGAACCGAAATCATTCCAATTACTTCCTTGCCTCGTTTAGCAATAACATATGTATTCTTATCGTCAAAACGGTCTACTAATCTATGGTCGCTATTTTTTTCATGCTGTGGAATCTCTTCAACAAACGTTTCATAGTTTAAACGATAGATTTGCTCTAACTCTTCTTCTAAGTCTGCTATCTTATAAATTACAAAGTATGATTCTTTCACCATTAGTCCCCATTTCTATGCATAATTACAACAACAGACAGCATCATGAAAAAAACTACTGTCAACTCGATATTTCTATAGAAAATGAACAAGTTTAACGGGATACTACTAAACCCAATCATCGCTATTAACATAAGATTTTTATGAAGTTGATACCCTAGCAAGATGATAAGCCCACAAACAACTAAAGGAATAGGGGCTAACATAAGTGCTGTAGCTAAGTATACAACTACTCCCTTCCCTCCACGAAAACCTAGTTGTACTGGCCATAAATGACCTAGGAGAAGGGCAATAGCCATACACCCTAGTATAATCGTATCCATTTCCCAAAAGCTGATAGCTATCCATAACGGAATAATTACCTTCCATGCATCTATAATTACTGTAACAATAAACGCAGAACGACTAAAGACCCTTCCCGCATTTCTAGCTCCAGCATTCGTACTACCTAATTCTCTAATATCTTGTTGATAATATAGTTTACCAACATAATAAGCGCCATTTAAACAGCCAAATACATATGCAACCAAAATCCAAATGACTTTTTCCAGTGGATTCACCCCACATCGAATATATTCCTATTCTCTTTATATTCTAACATTATAATCCAAAAAATTTTAGCTTTCCAAAAATTATTCTCAAAGAAAACCATTATGATTTTACCATAAAGTGTTAGAAAAACTTGACTTAGCCAAATCATGATGGCGAAAGCCTTCGTGTTTCTTATACGATAAACCAAAAAAACGTATGCTTTCCTTTAATGTAAAAAGAAAAGCACCCATTAGGATGCGTTTCAATAACTATTCTTCTTGAAATGCTCCAATAAATGATATAACGGCGCCTACTGCTTGTATCCAACTTCCTACAACCCCAATTATAGGCTGATCCGACTGCTTGTTTTGAAGCGTTTGAATGCCGCTTATTGCTTGTAAAGAGTTACCAATACCTTGCAATAAGGCTCCGATAGTATTTTCCCACACACCATTTGTGTTATCAGCCCATTCATCAGTAGCCACTAGAAAACTCCCCAATGCCTGCATCCACAGTCCTGTTATAATCAATTTTTCTTCTGTTATAGGATCTGAAGAACGATAAATCAACATTCCTACTATTACAGTTGAATTGCCCGTAGCTTGAATTTGGTACCCTAATTTTTCAAAAGAAGCCTCGCTTTCACCTTCAGCAGTCACGCCGCTTCCTAGAGCTTGTAATACATTCCCTATTAATCGAAGTTGAAAACGTTGATCTTTACTTAAAGATAACTGGGGAGTGCTACCGATTGCCGCTTGTATCGTTCCAATTGCCGAAAGAAGAGATCCCGTTATTTCCTTTAGATTAGATGTCATTTGATACCCATTCCATCATTTTCTGAACTGAACTTTTACGTATTCAATAACTAGTGTATGACAGATATCGTATAAATGATTCTGCTAAAAGTGATTTTCCGGCTTTAAAGAGACGAAGATAGGGAAAGTTGTCATTTTTGATGCAGAAGCCTCTCTGCAATTACTCTCCTATCGTGTCTTGCAAAACGACTGTGCTTATTCCCTCCTTCTACCCACCTAAAATCTCTCTTGTTTTATCCAATATTTCTTCGTCCTTCAGTCGAAATTTGAATTCCACTCTACGGGAAGCTTCTGCACTATAATTCCCGTTCTCATCTGCTCTTACGTCGGAGAATGATTTACTATTCACCGTTAATTTATTTGCTAAATGCTGCTGGATATTCTTGTATGGAAAATCATCACTTAATAGGTAGGCAGCAACACTATATGCTCTATTCTGTGCTAACTGTAAATTATATAAATACGACCCATCACGGTCCGTATGACCTTCAATAATGATCTCTGCAACATACTCTTCGTACCCTTCTTGCAACAAAATATCCAAATATTTGGGTACAAATTCGTCTAAAAAAGTATAAGAGTTAGCCTTTAACTCGTGCTTATCATAGGCAAACAAAATCTCTGTGTTAAAAATGATGGCGCCCGTCTTTTCGTCTACTTCAACACCTAATTCAGAACCACCGAACTCTTCTTTTAAGTCTTCCACTAACTTTGCTCGTACACCCATAATTTGGTCTAACGTCTTTTTCATTTCTTCTATTTGTAAGGATTTAATAATCATCATAGCAACAAAAATTAGAATAAAGCAAAGTAAAATCGTTGTAAGTAAGTCTGTAAATGATGGCCAAAAATGTCCTTCGTCCCTATTCTGCCTAAATAAACGCTCATATTTAGTATTCATTTTGGTTCAGCCTTATCGCATTGTTTGAAGTGTAATTACGTTGAGAAAAAGCAGCCAATTGTTGGTTTAACATGTGAATTTCCCGCTGCAGATCCTGTACGCTTTGTTGGATTGCCCTTACTTGATTTTGCTGTGTCGTGTCATTCATTCTTCTTAGTTCATTCCATTCATTTCGCAGCCCTTCATTTACTTCACGCATGGACGCTTGGAGAGCTTGACCAATTTGATCTAATCGTTTTCCTACAGACCCTTCCAGATTATGAACATAATTGGCTAACGTATCCTTTAATATATGCACACTATTATCCAACTGGTTCTCGCGTTGCTGATGTGTTTGCGTCATTTGGGAAATGGTTCCATTTATTTCTTGTAACAATTGACTATTTTTCATATCCATTTGTTCAAAAGAACTTATCGTTTGCTGCAAATGTTTTTCAAATGCCATCGTATTTGTAGCCTGTGATTTTATATGATTGCTAAATGTACGGTTAAATTCTTTTAATTCTTGGAAACGATCCGATAATAAATGTTTATATTCTGCTTGCGTTTGGTTAATGACTTCAAGTGCATTTGGAAGCTGTGTTAAACCATCTCCCATTTTATCAAATTCTCTCGACAATCCATATAGTTGTTCAATTACACCTGATAGCTTTGTCGATAGATCCGCACCAAATATGGACCTAAATTCTTTGTTCTGTGCCTCCATTTGCACAACGAGTTGTTTGCTCTTTTCCTGTATCGAGGTGAAATTCTGTTGTAACGATGCCTGTTCATCTAATAAAGTAGATGTGAATTGTTTTATTTCCTCTGTAGAATCTAAAAAATTTTTCAACATGTCCATTTGCGAAATCATTGCTTCTTTTATCTTCTCATACGTTTGTTCGAACGCTTTTACCTGTCGTTCGTTATGGCTATCCATACGTTTGAAATACGTAAATAATGTAGCAAAATTTTCGTTTAGATTGTCCGTTCCCGCAGCAAAACTATCGGTTACTTTTTGCATATGTGTAAATAATTGCTGAAATGATTCGAGATTATCTGAAAGCCCATGATTAAATGCAGCTAAGTCTTTAGCGGATTGTTCCAAACTTGAGGTGTAATTTTGAAATCCAGCAAAGGCGGCTTCTATTGTTTGAAAGGACTGTTGATTCGACTTTTGTAAATGCTGTATGGACGTATTAATCGCCTCTGAAAGGCTTACTAATTGTTGCAGTCCATTTTCCTCTGTGCCTTCTAATCTCGTCTCCGTCATAAGCATAATATCTGTTAACATAAATTCTGTATTAAATACCTTTATTAATACCGTCATCACTAATGAAAATCCCATCCCAACAATGCTCGTATAAAAAGCAACATCAATACCGGCTAATACACTTGCTACCCCTGTAACCACATCATTTCCTTGTAAATCAATACTACTTAAAGAAGAGGTTAAGCCAATAAATGTGCCAAGTACTCCTAATAATATAAACACAGACACAGTCATTTGCACCATTTTAATGAGACTAACGACAGAAATTTGCCATATACGCCAATTCGAAAATTGCTCTTGAACAAATGTCTCCACTTTAACCATTTCTTGTTTTTGCTTTTGTTCATATTGTTCTTTCAATGTATTTAACGGCTCTACATTCAAATTCCCCGTTGCTTTCAGGTGATTTCTGATCGTTTTTAATTTATTGTAAATGGTAATATGAATCAGCAAAGCCAATAGAAACATGACAAACAGGACAACAAAAATAAACTCAATAACGGAGCTGCTTAAAATAGCTTCCACTCTTTGTTTTGATGTAAATAATTCAAGAATAAATTCAACCATGCATTCTCCTCCTACTACGTCCCAAATGTATTACTATATAGATATTCAAGGCATGTTCTAATCATGAATATAGATAGGAGAGAATCCGTTATTTTATTGTCTGATTAAAAAATGAATAGGTTTGCGAAATAGTAGTTAAGGTATCGGAGATCCTGTATTTACGAGTGTTTCGAACATTTTGCCAGCGCAAAAACAGGGAACAACAGGATCAGATCATCTCATACAAACGATATTGTATGTCATGATTTTCAAGGCTAAAAAGAACGCCTTTCGCTACGTTGAATTGGATAAATCATAGCATTAACTAATCCCCCAATAATAATGATCATAGCAGACATATAGAACCAAATCATTAATACAACAATACCTCCTAATTGTCCATAAAAAGCTGTATAATCGTTACGACTAACAAAAGTAGCAAATTGAAGGGAGATAATTTGCCAACCAATTGTAGCGACAAGCGCACCTGGAAGAACTTGCTTTACTTTGACACGTAGATTTGGAGTGAAATAATAAAGTAGAAGAAAAAAAGTCATGATTAAAAAACTACCAACTCCCCACTGGATAAAATCCCACAAACGATGAAAACTATCATTGGTAAATATATCGACCAAATATGCCCTTAATGTTCTTTCCAAAACAGGAACAACAACGGAAAACAAGAAAACAATCATAAATCCTATAGTTAACATTAGCCCTTCGATTACTTGTCTTACGATACTTTCCTTCTCATGCACGTTATAAGCCGTGTTAAGTATACGTTTCATGGATTGAAATCCCATTGAAGCAAGCCATACAGAAATAACCAAGCTTAAAGAAAGCAAGGGTTGATTTTGATTTGCGAGCACAGCAGTTAACGTATTTCTAATTAGACGATACGTTGTATCCGGTGCATACGGTTCAATTAGCGTTAAAATATAATCTTCATTAAAGGGCAAATAAGGAATTAACGAATAAATCACGAACAGAAACGGAAAAACAGATAGTAGGAAATAATAAGCCATTTGTGCAGAAAGATCGTACACTTTATATATAAAAAATTTTCTCCCTAGTTCGTAAAAGAATAGTAAGATAGACATCATAAGACCCCTTCCATCGTCTGTCTATCTTATTTCTGTCCGTTTATGTTTTTTTTATCCGACTTATACCATTGTTAGAAAAACTTCTAGAAATCCCTCTAATGCTCATTGGATTGTTTGTTGATTAAACGGACCATGTTCATGGAATAAATGAGTATTACTATTCCAAAAAAGAATAAGGGATCGAAGTTCAAATGTAGAAGTCCATATAACAATAGTAATAAGATTAAAATGAGATGCAAAATATGAATAATGAAAAGTTGTTTTTCCAAGTAATCACTCCTCGTATAGTATATTTAGGAGCTAAATATTCGCCGATTATTTCTAACATTTTATTTGAAATGGTATACGTGCTTGCCCCCTCGCCTTCCTCAGGACTTCTTGAGACTCCTCACTCGAAAAAAACGCTATAATCATGATTTCCCTGCAGGAGTCACCACATTAAGTGCCAAATAACAGAGTACCTGCTCCTACTATTACTGGATATTCAATTTCTTGGACGCTTCTGAGATGTTCCTAGATAAAAATCTTAGGATCATTCTCTCACGCCTCATTATCCTTCTCATACCCTTACCTGATAAACAAGTATTCATAGCGAGTGCTACAACCTACAAGTTAACTCTTTTATGCTGGAAGAAATCCGGCAACGATTCTTTTATTCGTGCAACTAGCCACGCTTTCCTCGTTCTATTCCAGTTTTCTTCTTTACATAGTTGTTGAATACGCCAATATAACGGCGGATGTGGCATAAACTGGAACTCCATGAAGCGTAACAACCAGCTACCTCTTTCTATGCTGTTATGGTTATTCTCTTCAAGATTGCTATATTGTAATGCCTTGTTTGTTGCTTGATCTTGGGCAACAGCTAATTCTTTCAATCCATCAGCCATATGTCTATTCCCTGCCTCTAGTAGTTCAGCTCCCAAATAATCAGCCCTTACTTCTGTCCATTGAGCAACCCCTGATAAACAGATTATAAAAATAGCCCAAAGTAAATTTATTAATACAATAAGTAGTAATGGCTGTTCTATTAATTGCTTTAGTCCATTAAAAGATAAAAAGATGCCAAATCCAAGAACAATCATTAACATCACCCGTCCAATTTGATTCACCATAACATCCCGCTTTTTTATGTGTATTGCCTCATGTGCTAAAATAGCCTTCACTGCAGACCAGGATAATTTCGTTGTTGCGCTAGTCAACATTATCGTCCCTTTTCCAATGTGCGTACCCGTTGCAAAACCGTTATATACATCAGAGTCAATCACATATAATCTAGTGCCTGTTATTCCAGCCTTCGAAAAAATTTCCTGGGAAATATGATATAACTCTCCCGCTGTAACTTCTTCTGCGTCTGAAGCATTAATGAGTAGTCGGTCTGCAATATACATATTAAACAGCCACCATAGAAATACAAAAACAGTAATAACATACCACGGACAATGAAGAAAAATCAAAATAGTTAATAACGCTGTATATGCAGCAACACCTTTAACGCTAATTGCAAAATAGCCTTTCCATAACAAGCGCTTTATATTGCTCCTATGCCAGATTGGAAGAATATTTTTTTCCGTTTCTACTTGGTCTACTTGGATAAAACGATTCCAGTACATGTACCACGCCTCTACATTTACAGGTGTTAAATACATTGTTTCTCCAGAAAAAGTTAAACGCAATACGGTTGAAAATGAAATTGTATAATCTTTTCGTTCAGCTAAAAAGGCAAAACTAGGATGAAGTCTTAAAATATCTGGATTAGATTGTTTTTGAATAGCTTCTAAATGTTCCATTGGCAATTCTCTTGCTTCAAGTAAGGAGATAATGACCAGCACTTGTTCCTCAGGTAACATATACACCTTGGCAAAGAAATAATCTACCAAGCGGTTCAAGAATGGTGGAAGCATCAAAATTAAATAGTAGCCAAGTAGATACTTAAGTGTATTGATCATTTCTGGAATAAAAAGAAGACAAATAACGGAAACTCCTGCTATTGCACCAGCTAAACAAATATCCATCAAAATTCGCCTAACATCTCTTTTCAGTTCAACGATCTGAAAGTTTGTAACCGAAAGCTTTTGTTGTAATTGCTGTTTTTTCAACTTTTTGTCATGGTCAAAGACAACACTAAAACTAAAATAGGTGACAAACATCACACTAAGTGGCAAGACTGCTTCGAAAAATTCATTCGTCATGAGTAAATATACGATCATACTACAACTGCCGATAAGAAGTAGCCCTACACTTACTTTCTTTGGAAGAATGAAAGAAATACAGGTAAGTAAAATAGTAATAACACTTATGATAAAGAGTTGCATATTCTTTTCCTCCAATTAAGGGACAAATTTCATTTTATTTACGAATTGTTTGATTTGGTTCAAACTTAAATCTGCATCCATTATCATGATAGAATAACGCAGACCTTGTTCGTCCCATAACAACATTTGATACGTATCATCCTCCGTATACACCCCATCCACGCCTCGGAATGTAATCCGCTTTTCATTTGACGCTGTAAACGTTTCAATGTCATTATTATCTTCATTTGGTATTGGAAAAACAGACAAATTGAATATCGGTATGTTGTTTTTCGTATAATCCATGCTTACTTCCATACGCGAAAATTCACCTGCCAGTTCAATTAGTTCAACATTACTTAACACTATATCTTCTGCTTCAGGCACATATAAGAATGTACTTCCCATTTGTTCACGTGCTTCTTCTAAAGTAACTTTGCGATTTGAATTTAACTCATTCATATTTTTAACTTCTACATCTTTTGGTAATTTCAAGGAGTATTTCTCATCAGCTATATCTGCTTCAAAATTAATTTGGTTATATTCTGTTTCTACTGTTTGGTTTCCTATCGTTGCATTCATTTTTAAAACAATCCAGTTTTCCTTATCTATCCATAACTCTTGTCGACCATATAATTGATCTTTAGCTTTAGGTTCAGCGATGACGAGTTGCGTTTGGCGACCAGCTATCTTCTGTTCTTTTCCCGTTCTTATTTCATGTGTTTTTGAAATTTGTTCTAAAATAAAGTTCACTTGATCCATAGGGGATGGTTGATTTAATGCAAGCATTTCTTGGTCATCCATGATGAGAGCTTGTTTTTGCTTTGGTTCGTAACTAATTAAAGATGCGCCATCATTAACGGCAATAGATATGGGCTCTTCTTTATTGCCTTCTATTTCCACACGAATTTTGCCTGTACCGTCTCGCCATTCTTTCATTACAAACCGTTCTACTTCTGTTTCATTTTCTTTCGTTACCGTTGTCGACTCTCCATAATAAGCTACATTTGTTTCTTTTTCAGTAGTTAATACTTTATTAACCATTTCCTTTGGAGAAAATTGATTTGAATCTGGTGTACACGCTGACAATATGATTCCTCCCATGAGGCAGATTAAAATACTTACCTTATATTTTTCCATACGATCACCTTTCCAAAGTTTGAGGCAACATACAAACAACACATGTACCTACGTTTTTTTGGGAGAAGATATGTATCCACCCTCCATGCTCTTCAATTACTTGTTTTGCAATACTTAACCCTAAACCATTTCTTTGAAATTCTTGCTTACTCCTCGCTGGATTATGTTGATAAAATGGTTCAAACACATGCGGCAAAACCGCTTCATCAATCCCTTTCCCTTCGTTTTGTATTAAGATGAAAACCCCCTCTTCCCCTTGCCCTTTCCAATCCACATTTTGACGCACAAAGGAATATGTCCAATCTGGCAAGTCCCATGATACAACTCCTAACCAAATATTTCCATAAGTAGCAGTATGGGAAATTGCATTGCTCACAAGATTATCCATCACACGTATCATTTGGTTTGGGTCTACCTTGTATTTCCCTTTGACTTGCAAAGAAACATGCAAGTCAATCCCTTTTTGTTTACAAAGAGTTTCAAAGTCTGAGGTTAACATGTCAAAAAATTCTTCCCCATCTACTAAAGCCAACTCCAGCTGCTTTTCTGATGAGCGCAACATCGTGTAGGTTAATAAATCATCAAGCATTGCTTTTAGAAAATCTGTTTTTTCCATAATGATATGCAAATATTCCTTCTGTTCTTTTACATGGATATCTTTTTCAAATACTAATGACTCTGCGTATGCTTTAATGGAAGTCAACGGTGTTTTTAAGTCATGAGATACGCTAGCAACTAAGTATTCCTTGGCTTGCTGTTCTTGCTTAGCTATTCTTCTCGCCTTATTTATTTGTCTACTCATAACATAAAAATGTGCTGTTAATTCCCCCACTTCATCTTTTTTCGTCTTTCTTTCATGTATTGATTCCCCAGCAGCAAATCGTTTTATATCATTAATAAGCTTCTTCAATGGACGTACTATTTTTTTATTCACAAACAGGACAACTAACGTATAAATAACAATAAAAATAATACATAAACCTACACCTACTAAAAGTGCTCGATTCGTAACTCCCTCCACCCATTGTTCTCTAGGGATTTGTATTTCAAAAAATCCAATTAGTTTATCTTTCATAAATACAGGTTGACGATAAGTATAAGAACGGTAGCCTTGTTCTAATTCGTATAGACCTTCATACAACTGCTTTTTTCCATATTTTTGAAAAGTTGAAGTAACAGATGAATGAGATGCATACATAACTATGCCATCTTTATTTAGTACAGTAACAGCTTGATTCTTATCTATATTTTGCTTGATTTTGCCCCAATCGCTATTAAACTCGTATAATTCTGGGTCAACAAGTAATGCCTTTAATGTCGTTATTTCCTCTACCGTTTCAATATGTTCTTGTATTTTCAGTTCATCATGGTACCCTTGTATGAATAAAAATAATAAATAACCTGCCATTACAGGAAGGACCATAACAACAAAATAAGATACCAGAAGCCATGTTTTTATTTTCATTGCATGTCACCAATAAATCGATAGCCTTTTCCCCATACCGTTTGTATATACCGGGGCGTCTTCACAGAGTCTTGCAACTTTTCTCTTAATGATTTAATATGTACCGTAACCGTATGTACACCATCTAATCCAACTTGCTGCCAAACATGTTGATATAGCTCTTCCTTGGAGAACGTTTGCTCAGGATGTTTAGCCAAAACAGTAAGTAACTCCCATTCTTTATCGGTTAGCATAATTCTATTGCCTTGAAGAGAAACGAAGCACTCTCCCCAATCTACCATTAGCCCATGTTCATAAGAGGTTTGCTTTGTCTCTTTAGGAACTCCTTGGAACCTACGCCAACGACGTAAATGCGATTCTACTCGGGCTTTTAGTTCCAGCATACTAAATGGTTTTGCTATATAATCATCTGCCCCTAAACCTAAACCTTTTACTTTATCCCCATCTGCTTTTCGAGCGCTTATGATAATCATTGGTACGTCACTTTTTAAGCGGATATTTTTACATAAAGAAAACCCATCCATTTCAGGAAGCATGACATCTATAATTACAAGGTCATAATTAGCAATTTTAAAATCTTCCCATCCTTCTAACCCTGTTGTAGCCCATGTTACCTGATAATGGTTACGCATGAGCATATCTCGAATGATACGTGCAATTTCCAAATCGTCTTCCACAAGTAAAATATTTTCTTCCATCGGTCTTTCCTCCTACTAAAGCTAATGTAGCATATAAAAAAGGATATCATCGAAACTTTATTATTGGTTTATTTTTAAAGCATATCGCTTTCACGAACCAATACAAACCTGAATGATTCAACCCTTTAAAAAAAGTGCTGAAAAATGAAAAGGATTGATCTCCAAAAAAATAAGTCAATATAATGGAATCTATAGGATAGATTTCGCAATAGATGCCTTCCTCGTTTAAAAAAATCCTGTTTTTGGGTATACGAATTCTTTTTAAAATGATAATGATGGAAAAATATTTTTATATTTTAATGCAACCTAGATTTTAAAAAGTAGCCATTATAAGAACCCATTCTATTGGTTAATTTGACGTGATTTAACTGTAGCAGAAATGGATTCTTTTTTCATTTTTTTGGTGCAGGAGCAAATTGGCTTCCTCCTTCGTACATAAGCGTTCAGTAGTATTCAAGTTATAGGTGTGAATAATTCAGGATAAAGGATTATTCTCTCTCATAAAGGCTTTATGTCTCTATAAAATACGCTTATTTCGTTATCCACTAACACCTCATTTACAATAAAAAAAACTGCAGTTTATCTATATACTGCAGTAACAGAAAATCACATCTTTATTCTGTTGCTCTATTTCTCCTTGTGATTTTGCTTTACCCTTTTTGTTATAAAAATCCAACCAAGCCACCCTAACACACCAATTAGAATAAGAACCGGCATGTTACCTGCTATAAATACAAACACGTTTGAAATCACTTTCAAAAGAAAGTTTATACTCTTTATGAATTGCTGTTTCGTTGCCTCCCATGTATTTAAGTCTCCATCTTCTAACGATACATTATTTTCTTTTATTTCGATATGAACAGTTGCCAAATCGGCTTTATTTTGTAGATAATTCATTCGACCAGTAATTTGCTCTATTTCTTCCTGTACTTCTGCAAGGTCTTCTGAAATAGCCAATAAATCCTCTGTTTTTTCAGCTTGTTCCATATAAGCTAATAACCTTTTCTCTACTACTTTTTTAGATTGAAGTCGAGACTCTAGATCCACATATTCTTCAGTAACATCCTGACCTGAGATATTACTACTTAATAATTTTCCTTCCCCCGATTCTACTTCATCCATAAAAGTTTTAAAATTCGTTTGTGGTACTCTTGCAGTGATGAAACCGGTGCTATTTTTTTCTTCTGTATCATTACTTCTAGATGATTCTACAATATAACCATTATAATCTATAATCAAACTTTCCAAAGTCGCTATTTTTTTCTGTAAATCTTTTACTTCTATACGTGTATCCGCAGTATAGATTACTTTTCGTTGATCCACATCGTAAGTATCTGCTTTTGGCACTTCCGTTTCTTCGGCTTTCTGTTCCGTTTGTTCTTTTCCTGAATCAGCCATTTCTCTACTATCTTCTGTTTGAATTGTTGTTTTGTCATCTTGATTACTAGATAATGAGTTTGATTGATCACTACTATCTGAACGTTCATCGCAACTCGTAAGCAGAATCAAAAAAAAGCACAGTAACAAAAATAATCGTGACCTCATTTTTTCCTTCCCCCAAACACGTTTAGATTTCAGACAAACACCTCTTCTTAAATCAAATATAATGAAATGAAGCCTTATTCAGTTGAAAAACTGGATAAGGCTTATGCTTTTAATTATCGTTTGATGGTACAGTACATACCATTCATTACCTCATATCGTTATGCTTTCACCAAACCATGCGGATCAATAACAAATTTCTTTGACGCACCACCATCAAATGCTTCATATCCAGCTGGCGCTTCATTCAACGAAATTAATGTAGCATTTACTGCTTTTGCAATTTGCGCCTTTCCACTTAAAATGGCCATCATTAAATCACGATGATATTTCATCACTGGAGTTTGGCCAGTAACAAATGTATGTGCTTTCGCAAATCCTAATCCGAAGCGAATTTTCAACGTTCCTTCTTTTGCATCTTTATCAACGCCCCCTGGGTCACCTGTAACATATAACCCTGGAATACCTAATTTTCCTCCAGCCCGAGTTATACCCATAATCGTGTTTAAAACAGTTGCCGGTGCTTCACTTGCTCCTTCTCCGTGACCACTTGCCTCAAATCCAACTGCGTCAATCGCACAATCTACTTCTGGTACACCTAGGATCTGCTCCATTTGTTCCCCTAAATTCGTATGTTCACGTAAATTAATTGTTTCACATCCGAAGCTGCGTGCTTGTGCCAGCCTTTCTTCAATTAAATCACCGACAATGACGACAGATGCTCCGAGTAATTGAGCTGAATGTGCAGCAGCAAGACCTACAGGACCTGCTCCGGCAACGTAAACTGTTGATCCCGGTTTAACTCCGGCGCTTACCGCTCCATGATAACCTGTCGGAAAAATATCCGATAACATAGTTAAATCAAGTATTTTATCCATAGCCTGATCTTTATCAGGAAATTTAAGCAGTTGAAAATCAGCATATGGAACCATTACATATTCCGATTGACCGCCTACCCATCCGCCCATATCAACATAACCATAGGCTGATCCTGGTCTATCTGGATTAACATTTTGGCAAATATGAGTGTCTTGTTGTTTACAATTCCTACAACGTCCGCAGGCAATGTTAAATGGAACAGATACTAAATCTCCTATTTGGATAAACTCAACATCTCGTCCTACTTCAACAACTTCTCCAGTAATTTCATGACCAAGCACTAAGCCACTGGGAGCTGTAGTCCTCCCTCGAACCATGTGCTGATCACTTCCGCAAATATTCGTAGTTACTACTTTAACAATGACGCCATGATGGCATTTTCGCCCCACATTTAATGGATTTACACCTGGCCCATCCTGTAAAACTAAATCCGGATAACGAATATCCTGCACCTCTACTTTACCAGCACCTACATATACGACACCCCTGTTCTCAGCCACTGAAACACTCCTTTTCAAATTATATTGGATGTTTTGGGAGCATTGACAATCTAAAACCATTATACTACTTAAAGCTTAATTTTTCTATAATTCTATTAATTCTAATAAAAAACTTATTTCTTTTATGCTTATATATTTACTTCTATAAAACCTGAAAAAAACAGGCATATTTCTCCGAAATTTACATAAAATCAAACTGTATATTTTGACCATTGAAATATATGTAAAAAGCAGAGACACCCTTTTTATTGAGTGTCTCTGCTTTTTACATACTATTTAATTTCAAAATCTTGTCTACCAATCTCTTCTCCCATAACGCCTTGTGTAGCTACTAAGGTTACAGGAGTTTCTAAATCATCTAATTCATAAGCAATGGAGTTTTCTACCGTACCATCTTTCTTTATCGTTTCCGTTTGTGTATCTGAATGGTTTCCGTCTGGTAAGCTACCCATTTCCAGTTCGTTTACTGCATTTGGATCGTTGTCTTGCAACGCTGTAAATACTGCTATCCAAGCTGTTGACGGATCTATGTCTTTATCAGTAAGGTTCGTTGTCTCATACCAGATAGCAAATACTGGTTTTTCTCCAGTTTCATTTCCTTCTTCTCCAGCAGGTATAACCTTTGTTTCTTTTATTTTGATTTTTAAATCTTCAATTTTAGCTTCATTATCTTTGAAGTATACATCTTCGTTTTCGTTTGTTTCCGCGCTATCTTTGCTTTCTTCATTCGCTGCATCGGCGCTATCTTTACTTTCTTCATTTTCTGTGTCTTTACTTTCGCTTGATCCACCACATGCAGATAAAACTACTAACATTACAGCAAGTAAAACAAATAAGTACTTCTTCATATTTTTAGCCCCCATATATTTTTTACAACCATCCTAATTATGGACTAGTTTACAATATTTATCAACATCATTAAATTAAACTAAAAATTTCTTAAACTATTGATAGATATGTCAATAATTTTGTGTAGTCTCTCTTTTTATAGCTTAAAGCACACTTTTCCTTTTAGATAGCCCATAATTTATAATGCATGAAATGTCAGGGGGAGGGGAATTGGAGTACATAGAAGGAAGCTGTCTCAGCTGAGACAGCTTCCTTCTATAATTTAGAACCTTTATACCAACATCGTGTTCTTCTAGTCTGGAATAGCTAAAAATATCAGATTGATAGGTCCTTCTCTGCACGCGATAAGATTTGCGAAACCTTTGTCATCATAGCAGAGAAGGAGTTTAATTTTAAGTGTTTTCCTTTTTCTATTTTCATACGCATAGCGAAGGTCTTTATAGGATAGATTCTATTCTGATTTCTTTACAGCAATAACAAATATGGTTTTGCTAAATAATGAGCAATCGTATTTAAGAATTCTGCTGCTGGCGCCCCATCTAATACTCTGTGATCAAAGGTTAAGCTGAGTGGTAGCGAAGTTATCTGTTTCACCTGCTCATTTTCATCTAACCTAAGCTCTTGTACAAATGTACCTACACCTAAAATCCCACTTTCTGGTGGGTTCAGGATTGGTGTGAAATATTCTATACCTTGCGCACCTAAATTAGAAATGGTGAATGTTGCTCCGCTTAATTCAGCATTTTTTCCTTCACGAGCAGTTTCTGTGACATGTTTCATTTGCTTTGCTAAGCTACCGAGTGGCAATCTTTCCGCATGTTTTACAACAGGAACAACCAATCCATCTTCTAGTGAGGTTGCAATACCTAAATGTACTTCTTCAAATTGGTGTAGCTGATCATGAATAAGATGTGTATTTACTTCAGGATGTGCTTGTAAGCTTAACGTTACAGCTCGAGCTAAAAATACCGTTAGTGTCAGCTTTAAATCTAAATTATTCTCTGCTGCTTCTGTGCGCATTTTCTTTTGAAAAGCAAGTAAGTTTGTTATATCAGCTTTCCGATGTAATGTTAATTGCGCGGTTGATTCCAAGCTATGCTGCATATTAGCAGCAATTGATTTTCTCATTGCTGACATACCTTGAACCTGCATTGCTTCTTCTTCATGAACGGCTGGTTTTGTTGTAACCTGTTCTTCCGTTGTGGTCGCTGCTACTTGCAGCTCAGCTACTTGCTCAATGTCTCTTCTAGTAATCCTTCCCTTAGGACCAGTACCTGTTACTTTAGAAATATCTACGGATAATGCTTTTGCTTTTTTACGAGCAGCTGGAGAAATACGCCTTTTTCGTTGCGGACCTTTCATGTCTTGATGTCCTTCAGGTTGCTGCTCTACTTGTTGAACCGCCTTCTCTTGTACCTCAGCTGTTGGTTCAGTTTTTTCTTTTTCAGAAGTCGATGTCGCTTCCCCTACTTCTTCTCCAGCTTGCCCAACAATACCAATCGGTTCACCAACTTCTGCTTCTTCAGACATCTCTTTTATTACCTTTAATAATATACCATCAGCTGGAGCTTCTACTTCACTCGTTAATTTATCTGAACTAATTGTGACAATTCCTTCACCTTCTTTTACGGTGTCTCCAGGTTGTTTAAGCCATTCTTCCACCGTTCCTTCTGTCATCGTCATACCTAGTTTTGGCATTAATATCGATGTAGCCATTTAATCCCCTCCTCATTATCTAGATAAGGTCAATTCCCCAATCATTTCTTTTACTGTTCGTACAACTGTTTCTGCTCGTGGTATATATAATTGCTCTAAGTTTGTGGCAAATGGTGTAGGTGCATGTGGAGCCGTCACCATCTTAATTGGCGCATCTAAAAAATCGAAACCTTTATCTACAACCATAGCAGAAATATCCGTTGCTGCATTACAACGTGGATTTGCTTCATCAATGATCAATAGACGCCCTGTTTTCTCAACGGACTGTAAAATCGTATCCTCATCAAGTGGAGATAATGATCTAGGGTCAATAATTTCCACCTCGACATTTTGCTTAGCAAGCTGATTTGCAGCGCTTTCAGCTACTTGTACCATTTTCCCTATCGCCACAATGGTTAGATCATCCCCCGCACGCTTAATTTCTGCCTTTCCTAACGGTATTGTATAATATCCTTCGGGTACTTCACCTTTCATACTATATAGTGTTTTATCTTCAAAAAAGGCGACCATATCATTATCTTCAATTGCCGTTAATAACAAGCCTTTAGCATCGTAAGGGTTAGAAGGAACAACGACTTTTAATCCAGGGATAGCTGTTAACATGCCATATAATGATTGGGAATGCTGCGCTGCAGCTCCTGCACCCGCACCATGGCTTGTACGAATAGTTAATGGAACTTCTGCTTTCCCACCAAACATATAACGAATTTTAGCACCCTGGTTCATAATTTCATCCATCGCACTACCAATAAAATCGTTAAACATTAATTCTGATATTGGTCTTAAACCTGTAACCGCAGCGGCCACTGACGCTCCCATATAGCCAGCTTCAGCAATTGGCATATCGATGACCCGTTTACGTCCATACTTATTTCCTAATCCTTTCGTTACTCCAAAAACGCCACCCCAAGCTTCTTCATCCTGTAGATGATCGACTGTTGCTCCTCCAGCTACGTCTTCTCCAATTAAAATGACTTTATTATCTCTTTCCATTGCAATATCCATTGCTTCATTAATCGCCTTTGAAAACGTTATTTTTCTCGCCATTTATCTCACCTCATTCATATTATTTGTAAGAAACGTATACATTCTCCGTTAATGCTTCCTCACTTGGCACTTTACTGTGATGCGCAAATTCAACTGCTTCCTCCACCGCTTTTAAAGACGCCTTCTCCATCTCTTCCAGTTCCGTTTTGCTTAACAGTTTATTCTCTAACGCGTATGTTTTGAATTGTTCAATACAATCTACTTCTACTGGCCACTTTTCTTTATCAGATTCTGACTTATACGCTTGATTATCTCCTTCAAAATGACCACTCGTACGATAAGTAATGGCTTCAATTAAGGTTGGTCCTTCTCCGTTTCTAGCTCTTTCTATCGCTTCTTCGGCAACTTCATAAACCTTAGTAACATCATTTCCGTCAACGCGTACGCCAGGTATATCATATGCTATTGCTCGATCAGCAATAGTTTTTGCTGAAGTAGCGTACTCAAATGGCGTTGCTTCTCCAAAGCCATTATTTTCTGCGACAAAAACAACAGGTAGATTCAATGCTGCTGCAATATTAATTCCTTCATGAAACGTGCCATGATTATTTGCTCCATCGCCAAAGAAACATACTGCAACGCCACCGTTTTCTAAAATATCAGCAGATAAACCTGCACCAACAGCTAATGGAAACCCTCCACCAACAATGCCGTTAGCTCCAAGCATGCCGACTTCCAAATCTGCTATATGCATGGAACCGCCTTTTCCATTACATAAACCAGTTTCTTTACCAAATATTTCAGCCATCATCCCATTTAAGTCACAGCCCTTGGCAATACAATGGCCATGCCCACGATGTGTACTGGTTATATAATCTATATTTTCTAAATGAGCACAAACCCCAACTGCAACAGCTTCTTCCCCTGCATATAAATGTACAAATCCCGGAATTTCCCCTGTAGCAAAAATTTTTTGGACTTGGTTTTCAAAATTACGAATGTCATTCATTTTTGTATACATCCAACTTGCTATTTTCTTATCCATCTTGAAATCCTCCTTCATATTTTGTGCTTTCACTTATATATAAGCAAAAAACATGCCAACTTTTTAAGTTATGTCATTAAAGCGTTTTCATTTAGGAGAACAAAAAATGAGACAACTTTCGCAAATTGTCTCATTTTGTCGCATTTTTTATTCTTAAGGTTTATTCCCAAAAAGGCCACTTGTTCATTTGTAATACTAAAATAGTAGATTTAATAGAATGCGACTACATCATATTAGGCTTTTAGGACATCGGCTTTTAAAAAAACTCTCTTTTTAGGTGTTATCCTTATCCTTTTCATGAATTTATATCATCCAACAAGCGAGAAACGAGAAAAAATATTTGGAATGAAGCACGCTACAATTGGTACTTTTTAATTTTACGATATAATGTGCTTCGTGATATATTTAAATCAGCCGCAGCACTTGGTACATGATTGTGATGTTTTTTTAAGGCTTGTTTAATCTTGTCTACTTCTAACTGATTGCGAAAATTTTGTGTTTCCTTTTCGTTGCTCTCTACTCTTATCAGCTCTGTGTTATCCCAAATCGAAATAATCTGATAAAGCTCCTCTTCCTCAGGTGTTTGCTCTGGAAATAAAATGCGACAGCGATCTAAAGCATTAAATAATTCACGAATATTCCCTGTCCATCTTCCATGTTTAAAAGTAGCTGTTAATTTATTTATCCAGCTTGGATACCAATGATTTTCCTTGCAATAATAATCGATAAAATAAGGAATATCTTCTTTGCGTTGTCGTAAAGCCGGTACATAAATAGGAAAACCGTAAATACGATAAAAGAGATCAGCTCGCATTGTCTCCTCTGTAACTAGTTGACGTATATCTACATTTGTTGCTGAAATAATGCGCACATCCATAGGAATAGGCTCATAGCCTCCTATTCGAGTTACTTGCTTTTGTTGTAGTACCCGAAGCAAAGAAATCTGCATGGATGAAGGCATATCACCAATTTCATCTAGAAATAAAGTGCCTTTGTTTGCCGCTTCTAGCTTTCCCTTTCTACCATTTTTATGAGCACCGGTGAATGCACCAGGTTCGTAACCAAACAACTCACTTTCCAATAACTGTTCAGGGATCGCCCCACAATTAATAGAAACAAAAGGTTGATGCGCACGTTCACTATTACGGTGAATTGCTTCAGCAACTAATTCTTTTCCTGTACCAGTCTCTCCATATATATGAACAGCAGCATCCGTTGTAGCAACTTTATGAATATCTTGCAATACCTTTTGAAATACATCACTTTTTCCTGTCACACCTGCAAAATAAACAGGATTTTCCTTTATTTCTTCCTGCACATAAACCTCATAACCTATGGAGCGGCCATTTATTAAAAGTGGTTTTCTTTCACCATGCAAACTTATCTCTGGCATTATGTTATCTAACGGTTCACCAAGCATATATCCATATTTATTTTCCAAATGCCTCGGTAACTTACATATAACATCATCATTGGAACAAATAATTGCATTTTTAGAACAAGATAATTTCTGTAATTGTTCCATATCCTCGTACATGGTTTTTCGCCAAGCAAGCGAAATAGAATCGGCAATCATTTTTACCGAAGCCAGTACATAATTAAAGTTTATTGGTTTATAGGGACTTGAAATATTAAGAATGCCAATCAACTGATTATGATGATCAACAATTGGTGCAGCGGCACAGTTCCAAATTTGTGAGGCTACTGCAAAATGGCCATAACCCCTTACTATAAATGGCTTCTTATATAATTGAGCTAATCCAATTGCGTTGGTTCCCACTTCTGTTTCGCCCCAATTTGAGCCTTGAATAAATAAAATATCATAAGCTTTTGCTTCTACTGACTGCTCGCCTCTATTTTGTAGTATGTAACCCTCTTTATCTGTCAATGTCGTAACATATTGCCATCCCTTTAAAAAATAATGTAACTGATTGCGTTGCGCTTCTACTAACGAAATAAGCAGTGCATTTTGTTCTACACGCCGCTGGAGTTCATCTGGCTGTAAAATCGATTTAGAAATCCCATCAAACGGATTAACACCTTCTTGCTTACATCTTTCCCAAGAGTCAACTAGCTCATAGGAAATATTTTCATCCACTAGACTCCCCTCATGAATAAAACGCTTCCAATTCTCTTTGGTAACGACATCGGTAATCAACAGCCTCAGCTCCAATCTAAAAAGCTATCATCAGAAATCTAAGTAAACATGTCATCTTATTCTTTTACCATCATTATTTTCATAACAACATAGTAACTGCACGGTTGGAAATGGCCTTGTTTTTTCATAACTTATCTAATAAGTCTGGTTTGCCGTCCAGCTCTTAAAAATTTCATCTCAGTTGTATACGTGTATATGAGCGCTTCTCGTTTCGAAAATCCATATTTATGAGTCGGAAAGAAAAAACTTCGATTGAAGATTCACTTTATAATCTCTTTTCTAAACTATAATAGCGCTTTGCTTGGTAAACACGTTCATCATACTGCCTAAAACCCATATTACTCCAAAATAATAGCGCTTTCTCATTGTTAGCATGGACAGCAATTTGAATATTAGAAGCTCCTTTTACTTGCATCCATGTTTCGAACTGTAAATAAACATTTTTAGCTAACCCCTTTCCTTGATATTTCTTATCAATAAGCAAAAGCGTTAGCCAAGGCATATTCGTTCGAGGACTATGCATTCCATATTCTAAAATTCCTACAGGGGTATCATTGTTTTGAATAACATATCTTTCCGTTTGCAATCGTTTTGACTCCATGTGTTGTTGAAAAATGTCAGCACAATGGAGCTCCTGTTTATCAAAAGCAATTTGGTTATATATTTTGTTCGTATTAAACACATTTTTTTCAACGAATATCGTACTATTATTGCTCCGTACATACGTAAACATTCATAATTCCCCTTTAATATCTACTCCATAAACGCTTGCAAGCGGTCGATATTTAGACTTAAGTCGTATGTTCTGTTGATGTATCCATGTATTTGTGCTTTATGATGTAGACCATGACTTACTAAACCGTCAAGATATGTACATATGATCAGCTTACTCACCCCAATATAAAAGTCTCTCTCAACCATTTAAAATTTGTGTAATGGTTATCGATTTTTCATTCTTGCAGCTTGTTTGTTCACCAATTATCGATCACGTGGAGCGCATAAAACTACGCCTGTTAGAATAGCAGGAATTCGATCGTTAATTACAAATTTATCCCAAGGAATAAAATGACTTATTATTTCTGCAACACTACACTTTCCATTCTGTATTGGTTTAAACCAAATTCGATTAGAAATTTCTCTAAAGAATTCCCCCAGTATATCATGTTTTTTGGTGGTTTATTAATTCATATTTTCAAGTCAGATTCCTCACCCTTATAGTGTATATCTCCTTAAAAAAAACCAATACTATGTATGAGGTGTCCGCTATTATTCAAGTTGGTTTATCACCTAAGATTAACCCCTGATATAAAGCGCTCTGAGAGTCCAGATTCATGAATTGGATGAGATAAGTTAGATAAGCTTAGGTGAAGGATGAAAGAAAACCATTCATTAAATAGAGATTAACTTTATGGTAAGATGTGCAAATTTTAAAGGATTAATGATATATTTTGCTTAAGATTCTTTAGAATCATTCCAGGAGATGGTGACTATGATATGCACACAATGGCTTCTCAGTATCATATAAATGCAAGTTAATTGTATATCTGTCTAAATAAAGGAGAATAAGTATGGATAAAGTTATCCACAATCTTGATTTACATTCAAAAGGAATTTGGTTTCCTATTACGATTAGCATCATTTTAGTACTCACTATACTTTTTATCCCTAAAAAACATATTACTTGGAAAGAGCTATACGCCACTTTTGGAATTGTTGCATTTATAACTTGGCTTAGTGATTCATTAGTTGCCAGAACATTAGATTTAATACATCTTGCTGATCCAAAAACAGCTGGACTTGCGGAAATTTTAGTGTATACGTTTGTCCCTTCCTCTTTAGCAATATTATTTATTAACTATTATACGCATAAAAACAAATGGTTTTTAGTAGTAGTATTTACAATTATTTCTGCTTTATTGGAATGGACTATGGTACATTTGGATTACCTGAAATATACTGGGTGGAATCCTTTTGTTTCCATAGCTGCCTACATTATTGCATTTGGATTCCTTGTACCTTTACATGTTAAATTGCTCCGTAAATAAGTGTTACTATGCTCTTTTATTATGAAGTAGCCTGACAAATTTCCTTTGAATAAAGTAAGCAATAGCAACAGAAATCAATACAAAAATAATCGATATTGGAAAAGACTTACCCTGTAATGTAATAGTCTGAAATAATGTCCCATCGGTATTCCATGCTTTCGTTATGTTTGGAACATATAGTAAGGTAACAATGAAACCCGTTAACACTTGCATAACGAAATACAAAATAATAAAACTTAATGAAAATACAAAGAATCTTTTCAAATTGTTCAAACTTCCTTTCATATATATTCCATTACTCACACCAATAGCGGAAAAAATCATAAAACATAGAAAATTCCCTTTTTTGTATGTAAAAGAAAAGCAAACGAAGATATTGGTTTCATTAACCTTTGCCAAAAATCAATTTAATGACATGTTGTTAAGGTTTGATGAAATAAACTTTGTAATGAGGATACATCTATCACGCTTCTAATCATTGTTTTCGTGTATAAAGCACTGTCAATCCTTCCAAAATCCCAATTATATCTATGATTTCGAGCGGCTTCACGAATAATCAAACGACTCACTCGTCCAGTCCCTCCCCTGAAGGGGTGAATCATATTGAGCTCAGACTTATAAAATGCTAACTGTTTCTTAGCTTGATCTCGTGTTTCCCAAACAGGTTCTCTATTCAATTTACGAAATAAATCATTTAAGTTAGATTCAATATATTGCGCTTGACAAAATCTAGTTTCCCCTTTCATCAGTTGAACGTTTCTAATTTTACCAGCAAACGGATAAATATCCTGAAATAAATAAAATGTAATTGCTCAAGCGCTTCAATTGTGAAAGGGATAAGCCAATCAAAACAATTCAATTTCTAACTATGAAGCACGTATGGAAAAAGCAACCGCTTCCAGTTGCTCTAGTTCATCGTATGAAGTAGCTCAAAAAAATTGCTTTTTAATAAATAATCCGCTTGATTTTCTATATTATATTTATCCATTTGCAATAATCCTTTTTATCGTCTCTTGGGTAATCCTTTTATCATTATTCACTAGACTGACAACTTTCTTTTGAAGTTCAGGTGAAAGAAACATTTTATCGAAACGGAGATTAGCAAGGACTTGTTGAAACTCTTTAGATTCAATTGTTAATTTTGCCATTTAGTCATGACTTCCTGAAACGGTAAACTGATTATATTTATTATAACATATATTTTTACCATTATATCCATAAAATTATTTGTAAAACACTATATCGGTTAAAGCCTTCTATAATACTCCAAATTTTAAAACGCATCTATTTTTTGATTTCCTCCTTTCTTCTCACCATCTTCATTTCCAAAGTTAAGTCTGTCGCATAAGTTGCTCCATTTATCTGTGCTACATATTAGTGGATAGTAAACAATTAATTATAGAAAACATCTTTTATCAAAATAATTTATAGCTCAGAATAATAAAAAATGGTTTTCTCTAAATTTTTTCATTAATATTCCGATAAAATAAACATATTATAATATTGGGTTAACTTAGCTCAATTAAGAAAAAACGATGAGGAGGTTTATTTATATGAAAAAAGGATTTACCGCAGTAGTCATAGCCTTAACGCTCTTCTTAACGGCAGGGGCAGTTTCAGCGTCTTCTGTTGACGAATCTACTACTTTGCATAAAAAGTTGCTAAAGGATCAAGCTTTACAGTCTCTTCAAGAGGAATATCCAGATGCTCAATTTATTGAAGAAGATGTAGCGAAAGACGGATCCGTAGAAGGTATAACTCTTCAAGGACCCGCTCCTCCTTTAACTTCTTTAAGTGTATATGCAGCTATTTCTACTCATTACCCACAGTATGAATACTTTGCACTAAATCAATTAACATCTATTGAAGATCATGGTGGAGAAGAAATGTACATTGTTACAAGGGAAATTGGCTATAGTAGAAATACATCAAGGATAGCCCAAATGAATGGTGGAAATATACCAATGCTTATGGACGAAGCCATTGATTTAAATGGTGATCGAATCATTGATGGGTATTTTAGGTGGTGGGACGCCAGCGGATATGAGAATGGTAGATTTACATATCAAGCTACCTCTATCAACGCACCTTGGAATACAATGAGCGCTAGGATGAATATTAGATAACAAAAAACAATAGGAGAAAATAATATGAATATTAGTCAAATGAATGCAATAACAGCCCATACTCTACCAGCAAATACAAATATAAAAAACACAGAAACGGAAGACCATTTTAGCAAAGACATGAAGCAAACTCAAGAAACATCATCAGCAAAAAAAGATACACCGAATATTTGGAGAGAACTTTCTGAAAAATATGATATTACGAATGCTTCTTTTGAAGATCTCAACGCGATAAGTACTGCTTTGTATGAAGCAGGCCAAATATCCCTTAGAGAACATGCAGGCTTCACTTTTGATTTTAATAGAGCGACAGAATCTTTAAAACAACAAGCAACTGGAATATCCCCTCATTTCACAATGTATGCCACACAAGCTAATGAATGGGGAAATAGAAATTGGATAGAAGAATTTCAAGCAAGAGCAGATAGAGCATTCCAGTATGGTAATATCATTGGACACCATACTAATAACAATTTAACAGCTATTTTACAGAAATTAAAGCTGTAAAAAAAACATACTTTCTAATCGTAGCTAAATATTAGCTACGATTTTTTCACTTAGAATAAGTTTTATTATTGCTGCATACATACCCTTTCCATATTCCTCGCTCCTTCGCCTAACATAACAAAAATACCGATAGTTGTCCAGAGCTCAAATGATTTATAATATCATGGTCAGTACTTAGACCATTTATGAATTGAGTCGCTTGTGGCTTTACATAAGGTGAGAATGTGGATAATCGCTGCCTTGGCAAAACATAGTTATCCACATGTAGTGAGATGGTGTCAAGCTTAAGCTAAAAAAGAAATTTTGGTGCTGTTATCTCCCACCTAGACTTGTTCAGCTCGCATCTTCCAATTCTTGAAGTCTTACAACACCTTATATCCGGGATAAATACAGCACACCCTAAAAACGATAGCTTGAATTAAACTTTTTACGTATTTATTTATAAACCCTTAATCCTTAATCCCATATCTTCGGACGGGTAATTCTCATTGTTCTCATGTAGTCTAGCAATTGACCTGTATGAACTGACTCATGGTAAGCAATCCGTACTAACATTGCACCTAGCTGTTTCATATAACCTCCTTCATTAATTAGATCTATTTCTATATTTTCTAAGTCATGCGCGTCCAGTGTTTGAATATATTCCAAAAACCTCTCTCGAAAAGGCTTAGCAAATTTAAGTTCATCTTCCACTGATATAAATTCTTTTGCTTCAAATGGATTATCCAAATTAACAAGCCCCTTACCACCTCTACCTATAAGAACGTGATGGAAAAGGAACTCAGCTTCTAATAAATGTCTAATCATTTCAGCACATGTTAAAGCTTCTTCATCAGGTTTCCAATGCAACATTTCCTCAGGAATGACCTCCCACACTTTTATGTTTCTGCTTCTAATTTCTTCAAATTGTAATAGCAATAACCCAATTGCATTCATAAAAAAATATCCCCTCTCCTTGAAAATTTAGTTTTTTCCAAAAATAAAACGCTTAATTATAAGTATAAACTAAATTTTTCTGTAGTGGAGAATTAACGCATATATCATGCTGAACTAACCGAGAAAGCCTATAGTCAAACCAAGTACAATGATTGCTAAAAAATAGGATTGTTGAAATAAGCGTTACATACAAGGCAAAAGAAGGATATAGAAAGAAATTATTCCTTAAAAACGAAAGTCCCATTAAACCTTTGAATGCAAAAATACACCTAAAATGAAGAAAATAAACCCACATGCTACGTTGATTTCCCTGAAAAGAGTAAGCTTTTCATATTCCTTCATCTTTTTTATAGCTCAAGAAAAAACCCCCTTGTCACAGACATCGTTGTAACAAAGGAGTTGTTTATTCATATTATCCAATAGACCCTTCCATTTCAAACGAGATTAACCGGTTCATTTCAACTGCATACTCCATTGGTAGTTCTTTTGTGAATGGTTCAATGAAGCCCATAACGATCATTTCTGTTGCTTCTTCTTCTGTTAAGCCACGGCTCATCAGATAGAACAGCTGTTCTTCAGAAACTTTGGACACTTTTGCTTCATGCTCCAATGAAATATTGTCATTGTTTATTTCATTGTATGGAATCGTATCGGATGTAGATTCATTATCCATAATAAGCGTATCGCATTCGATGTTAGAGCGAGCACCTGATGCTTTACGTCCAAAATGTACAAGTCCTCGGTAAGATACTTTTCCGCCATTTTTTGAAATAGACTTCGAAACAATTGAAGATGACGTATTAGGTGCTAGGTGATGCATTTTGGCACCAGCATCTTGCAACTGCCCTTTACCAGCAAAGGCAATAGAAAGTGTATAACCACGAGAACCTTCCCCTTTTAAAAGCACTGCAGGATACTTCATCGTAATTTTAGAGCCAATATTACCGTCAATCCATTCCATTGTCGCATTCTCATCACAGGTAGCACGCTTAGTTACTAGGTTATAAACGTTGTTTGCCCAGTTTTGGATCGTAGTGTAACGGCAATAAGCGTCTTTTTTAACGAAGATTTCTACGACTGCACTGTGTAATGAATTAGTCGTATAAATTGGTGCTGTACAACCTTCTACATAATGGACAGAAGCACCTTCATCAACGATAATCAACGTACGCTCAAACTGTCCCATGTTTTCTGAGTTAATACGGAAATAAGCTTGGAGTGGCGTCGTCGTCTTTACACCTTTTGGTACATATATAAATGAACCTCCAGACCAAACAGCTGAATTTAAAGCAGCAAATTTATTGTCTGTTGCTGGAATCACTTTACCAAAATACTCTTTGAATAGCTCTTCATTTTCTTTTAGTGCTGTATCGGTATCCTTGAATACGATACCCATTTCTTCTAAATCTTCTTTTAAACTATGGTAAACAACTTCAGATTCATATTGCGCAGAAACACCTGCTAAATATTTTTGTTCCGCTTCAGGGATACCTAGCTTATCAAAAGTTCGTTTGATTTCTTCTGGTACTTCATCCCATGTTCTTCCTTGTTTTTCTGAAGGCTTCACATAGTAAACAATTTCATCAAAATTCAACTCCGAAAGGTCGCCGCCCCATTGAGGCATTGGACGCTCATAGAAATGTTCCAACGCTTTAAGACGGTAATCAAGCATCCATTGCGGTTCTTCCTTCATTCTGGAAATCTCTTCAACAATTTCGCGAGTCAGACCTTTTCCTGAGCGAAAGACAGAAACGTCACGATCATGAAACCCATATTTATACTCTTCGATTTCTGGCATGTTTTTTGCCATTAATAAACCCCTCCTTTTAGGATAATTCAAATAGAGTCAATCGCGTCTTCATTGCATTTGACTTTTATTCGTCTTTAACACCCTTTTCCATTGCTTTCCAACAAAGGGTGGCACATTTAATTCTTGCAGGAAACTTGGATACACCTTGCAGTGCTTCAATATCTCCTACATCTAGGCCTGTCGTATCAACATCTTCTCCTAACATCATTTTGGAGAACATCTCGGACATTTTCAAAGCTTTTTTAACTTCTAACCCTTTAATTGCTTGGGTCATCATAGAAGCTGAGGCCATACTAATCGAACAGCCCTCACCTTCAAATTTGGCATCTTTAACAATCCCATCTTCTACTTGCATATTAAGCTGAATTCGATCTCCGCAAGTAGGATTGTTCATGTCGACTGTCAAAGTATCTCCATCTAAATTGCCTTTGTTCCGCGGGTTTTTATAATGATCCATAATTACTTGTCTGTAAAGTGTATCTAGGTTATTAAAAGCCATTCCCAAAATACTCCTTTGTCTTCTTGAGTCCGTCTACGAGACGGTCAACATCTTCTTCTGTATTATACAAATAGAGGCTTGCTCTCGCCGTTGCTGTCACATCAAGCCAACGCATTAATGGCTGTGCACAATGATGACCTGCTCGAACAGCAATTCCATCTGCATCTAAAACGGTTGCTGTATCATGAGGATGGACATCGTCAAGATTAAACGTAATAAGCGCAGCACGATGTTTTGGACCATAAATCTTAATCCCATCCATCGCTTGCATTTTTTCATAGGCATATGTGGCAAGTTTTTCCTCATGCTTTGAAATAGCATCCATACCGATGTCTTCGATAAAATCAATAGCCGCCCCTAAACCTATAGCACCAGCGATAATTGGCGTACCACCTTCAAATTTCCATGGAAGCTCTTTCCATGTGGAGTCATAAAGATTTACGAAATCAATCATTTCTCCGCCAAATTCAACTGGCTCCATATTTTCGAGCAATTCTTTTTTTCCATAAAGTACACCAATACCAGTTTGAGCGGACATTTTATGACCTGATAAAGCATAGAAATCACATTCAAGCTCTTGAACACCTACTTTCATATGCGTTCCGCCTTGTGCTCCTTCTACTACCCTAATTGCTCCATGATCATGAGCTATA
>NZ_JABXHF010000049.1:0-33082 GCF_013393565.1 Virgibacillus sp. | reverse complement strand
GGAACGAATCAACTGAGATAAAGGAATCACGGTGAGGAACGAACCGATGATGACTTATCGTAGGGCGATTTCGTGAAGTCGCCTAGTTGCTGGGCGCTGGAGCCGGACGTGGCTAAATAACTTAGTAAGTTTATCCACAGCTGCTAAATTTTATAATTTCCTAGACGATGAAAAAGCTAACAAATGAATGTTCCATTTTGTTGATGTCGCTTTCATTTGTTAATTTAAGTATAGAAGGGCGCACGCATTCATTCAATAGGTTTAGAGGGTTTAGGGAAAGCGTTACCATTTATGAACGCGTTTTCATAAGTTGGGAATTTTCCCAACTAAATAACATAGAAAATGTTTTTTCCTTTAGCCGTGATTATCTTAGAAAAACTTGGCTATCGCCAAAGTTTGTTTATTGATATAAGGTGTAGCAACTACTGGATAATTGTGAACTTCAGATATTTTACATATATTAGAAGTAACGAAAATCAATTACAAGCTAAGCTGGATGAATTATAACTGGAGTATGTGCGTGACTGAGTATCTTCTTCAGAGGAACAGTTTATTCGCTTAGAAGGAGAAATTGCCGAAATACATTGACAGTTTTTTAAGTAAATGGACTCTACAAATCGATTAATAGCAAGATATATGAAAGAAGTCATGTTCTTGGTTGCCAATCAAGTGATTCTTATCCTATAATAAGAACAAACGTTTCGGGTTTAACGGAATAGTATAACTTGGTTTATACTATAAAGCCTTACTTATAACGTAAAATTATTTTAAGGAGCTACTATGATGTCAAAAGTAAAGATTGAAAAACCAAATATTTATTTCGATTTACCTACCGCCTCTCTTCAAGATATATTTGAAAACGGGGACCCTTCTCTACGTCATTGCACAGTTTCTACTTGCTCTGCTGAAATGAAAAACTATGATCGTACAGATTTTTCGCAAGTCGTTTTTAAACAGGTCAAATTAAATGGATCCTCATTCAAAAACGTAGAATTAACAGACGTTATTTTTGATAACTGTGATCTGTCCAACGTAGATTTTTTAGGGGCGATTATTCATCGTGTAGAATTCAAAGACACAAAGATGGTCGGGGTGAACTTAGCCGACGCCACGTTAAGAAATGTGCGTTTTGAAAATAGTATCATCCATTTAAGCTCTTTTAATTATAGTAGTCCGAAACAGATCATTTTTGATCATTGCTCTTTAAAAGGTGCGGACTTTTATGCATGTAAATTTAATAAAGTTCAATTCCAGCACTGTGATATAAACGAAGTCAATTTTTCGCAAACACCACTAAAGAATGTAGACCTGAGTAATTCTACTTTTGAAAGACTAATTGTCTCTTTAGACGAACTGGAAGGTTGTATTATTTCTTCAGAACAGGCAGTAGCATTTGCCGCAATGTTAGGTTTAAAAGTAAAAGAATAGGGGGAAGCGGGTCCCAACACGAATTTGTTTGTTCGCAAGAGTAAGTGAGCAAAAATAGTAAACAGGAGTTCTATGTCACTAACATTTTGAGAATGGGAGTTTGAAGTTTCACATGCTATTCCACTTTACGTTCGTTTATCGTTGCACATAGCCTTGATCCTAAACTATACAAGTTTACAAATCCGTTAAAACGAACAAGGAATTATCCTCTTAGCAAAAGAATGTTATACTGGATATAATCAAAGCTTAGGTAGGAGTGTACGATGAAACTAGAAACATTAATTAATAAAAATTACGAAAAATTAAACAGAAATGATCTGCAGGTTCTCCAATACATACTGAGCCATCGGGAGTCGTGCTATGATTTAAGTATTGTCGAATTAGCAAATGCTTGTTTTGCCTCTCGTTCTTCCATTCATCGACTAACGAAGAAACTTGGCTTTAGTGGCTATAGCGAATTTAGAGTTTTTTTTAAGTGGGAAGGAGAAACAAAACATCCCACAGATGACCTTATGGAGTCATTCCATTCAGATGTAGCGCACACGCTAAAGAACTTGGAATCCGTTGATTTTGATTCTATTAGCAAGTTATTATACCAAGCAGGGAGAATCTATATACATGGTACAGGAACCGCTCAATTAATGTGTGCCAAAGACTGTCAACGTATGTTTTCTATTATTGAGACATTTATTATCCTTATTCACGACCAAGTGGAATTCGAAGCGATGTATAGGGGGATGCAGGATACGGATGTGGTCCTAATTATTTCTTTATCTGGTGATACACCAACGCTAATTCCAAATATTAAACAGCTAAATGCCAAAGGGATTGATGTCATTACAATCACTAATTTAAAAAATAATAAACTCGCACAAATGTCCCCTAACAACATATATGCCACAACAACACCTGGAGCAACCAAGGAGGGAACAGAAATTACTTCATTTGTCCCGTTCTATATTGCTATTGAAACGATGTACCGTAAATATATCGAGTACAAGGGAAAACAAGAAGAAATAAACGATATATAGCCCATCTAAAGGTTTTTCACCTTTGGATTTGGCTTTTTTATATATTCAATAATTAACTCGAGGATATTTTTTTATAGTACAAGACGGGGATTTAGATGCGATATCTTTTACTTTACTTATTTCTTGGACAATCAACTTTGTAAGTTACACTTTAGAGAAGAACCCTTCTACTATCTCGAGTGGTCTCCCTGTATTGTTTCCAAAAAAATCAACCTACTTTCTTGCTTTTAACAATTGAAGAATGGATATAATTACCATAATCAATATAATTGGAACGATATAGATTAAATCCACTCTAATAACAGCTCCAACTTCTGTTTTCGACCACTGCCATACATAATATTCCCATATCATCCAACCGATAATCAAAAGAATGGTAACTACTTGGGTCTTCGTAATTTTTTTCATTGTATTAAATCCTTTCAAATCATACTTTAATTAGTAAACAAATAGTTAACTACTAATTAACCTTACCTAATAGTAATAATATTAATAGCACTAACCAAAAAGGGTGTTTTTATAACAACTTTCCAAAAACAGTAATGTGATGAGTTTCATTGAATTTCACATATTTTATTTAGCATCAAAAATGACCAAGTAACCTTTTTTGTATATGATAACCTTAAAACATCCTATACAACACTTTACACAAGATATAAATATTAAAAACAAAAATTTTTAAGCTTTTAATAGGATAAAGCTATTCTCTTACTACAAAGTATAAAGGAACTGTTGAATATCTATAGAATAAATGTGGAAGGCAAAAGAAGGATCTTTTAATGGGTTTACTGATGTGAACAAAGCCTTGATCGTTTTTGCAATTAAGAATGCTAAAACCTACGCCCCCGGCAGGATTCGAACCTGCGACACACGGTTTAGGAAACCTACCAAGTATATTTCAGTTGATGTTAGTTAGTATTAAAATGCTTTTGTATTAATAGTTGACACAGTTTTTAGGATTTACGATCAACAGATTATTTTAGTCCATTTCGCTTGCCACGTTACCAAAAGTGTGACCGCCATCTCCTATAACTATAATCTAAATAAATCATAGGAGATGGTGTTGTTAATAGAAAATACAAGCTCTGTTTTCCTTTATTTTATCCACACATCCATAATGAGCTTTAACCTTGTTACAGCTAATATCTTGAATGTTAAAAATGTATATTTAATTCTTCATGAATTGCTTTTTCTAAGTATTCCTCAAAACTCTCTGCTATAATTTTTTTACCACCGAAATTAAAATCAAATGTAATAATTTCTGTATCAGGGAAATTAAAGCCCACTGGATTTCCTGCACCGTCTATACCAATGGCAGTAAAGTTCTCATATCCTTTAGGCAGTACCTTCCTAAAATGTAGTGATTTATCTACAAATGATGGTGTTGCAACAAACTCCGCCTCTTTTAATCCCAAAACAATAGCCTCACCAACTGCTCCAGAACCATATCTCAAAAGAAATTCTTTAAAATCCTTTGGTAATTTTACATTTAATTCATCTTCTGCTTGGTTTACTTCCTCAATATTAAGAGGCCCTCCAAAAGCTTCTGGGAACATTTCAAACTCTTCATTGATGGCATTTAATATTTCTATCTTCATTCAATAAGCCCCCTTTTAATCATTTCATTGGCATACCTTGCCTTCCAATATTCTTTACGCCACTTATTAAATTCTAACCTACCTTCTCCACTGCCAACTCCACCGGAATTTCCAAATGGATGTTGTCTTTTATTCCCTAAATCATGGTATCTACTTGGCATCTCAATTATTGGTCCCTCAACTTTTTGTTCATGGTGATGGAGTACAATTGTATCATTTGCTCCATCCTTTGGTGAGTAACCTTTTTTAAATGAATATATCAATTGTTTATCAGACATATGCGATAATGAACGCTGTGCTTTCACTTCAAATCCTCTAAAATGTGCTGAGAATTTATGAGTTTGCTCATAGCCTTCTAGCGCTTGTTGGATATCCCTTGGTGATACTTTATAAATATCTTTTGTTGAATTTAATTTGCCGGTACTCCCAGACTGTACTCTGGCATCCTTCATATTGAACATCTGTGTACTAGCTTTATCTTCAAAATCTTTATCTCTAAGTTTAAAGTTTGCATCACCAGTTGAAAGTGCATAGTCTTTACCAAAAGTGATCTTCTCTGTTACTTTAGCCATTCCAGCTTTAGCTGCCTCTATCTTTTTCCGATAATAATTACCACTAAAAGGCTTACTATCCAATAACTTCGGAGCTCTTCTTGCTGCGCCTGCACCTAGTTTTGCAACGCCTGATGCTCCTTTGACAGCCAAACTACCTGGTATTAAGGCAGGAATGGTCGCACCAGTAACGTACATAACTCCTTCACTTTCCGCAGTATCTGTGAAGGCTTGGGCAGTTGATTCAACTGCACGTATAGGGTCTTGTAAGAATTGTATCGCAGCTTGTGTGTAGGCATCAACTGTTTCATCTGCACTGTCTTTTAACCAAGATGGCTCCACAGGATCAGGTACAACGCCAGATACGGCAACAACACCTGCATCCTTAACTACGGTTAGCAGTCCCGTCACCATGCCCGCAATGCTGTTTACTATCCCTTTTTCAAAATCATTGACAGCTTTGTTTACACTACTGACAACGTCCATGACACCTTCAAAGAAATTCGTATATTTCTTTTTTACGTTTCCGGCCAAGTTATTGTATTCATCATCCGCATTTTCAAATTTTTTTACCTTAGAATTATATAAATCCCATAACTCGTCCATATTACGTTCTAGCTTTTTTCTGGTTGCTTCAATGCTCGTTTGGATTCGCTCCATATGACGTCGGTTGATCTCACTTGCTTCTTTTTCCGCATCCGTTGGGTCATCAAACATACCGAAAAAAGAAGAAGGTTGCTGATAGCTTTTGTTTAATGCCTTAAACACATTATTGGTAATACCGCCTTCTATTTGCTTTAAATTCGCCCAAATATCATTACGATCCACACGCATCATCGTATTTCTTGAAATGGGTGAAATGTATCTCGTCGTGTCAGTTACGTAATTTTCAAATAGGGATAAAAGGTCATTGATCTGTGTTTCATAATTTGCAATTTTTTCTTTCGAGGTGCTAATGTTCTGATCCCATGCTTCAACACTTTTTCCCTCATTTATTTGCACAAAGGTACTCACTTTATCAAGTGAATCGTCCATTTTTTCTAAAGCACACTTATATGTCCGAAGTTCGCCAATAATATCATCTAAAACCCCATAATTAATTTGTAAGTCACGCTTCACAAACTATCCCCCTTCTCCCTATACTTTTAAATCCCCTTGCTTTTAAGACATTTCAGTTTTCTTCCTCTATATAAATCTTAATGGTAAAATAACCCATACACCATGCGTCTTTTTTCCTTGTTTTTACATAGGTTATTTTTACTATTAAAAACTGAAAAACACCATTATCTGTAACTAGTTTCAGTTATAGTTACAAGAGATAGTGTTATTAATAAGAAAACACAAAGGATGCGCTCCCTTCATTTTATCCACGCATCGACTATGCCCTCAAAAAGCAAACGGTTAGGACTTAAGATAAATGAAAACAACGGAACTATCATGCTACATTCTGTTTTTCTATTTTACTTTACGATAAGATGTGATCGTGCATCATGACGAAGAATAAGGTAAAATAGCACTAGGAATAACGACCTCCTTTACATAGGTAATATTTTTTTTGATAAAATTCAATCATCTACGTTTAAAACTAGTAATCTAGTTTTATATAAAAAACATACTAAATATTCTAGTTAATAGGAGGTAAAAGATGAATAGAAAAAGAAGGCGAAGAAAATTAAAGAAGAGAGCATGGGTGCTCCTTGCCGTCATATTGCTTGGTATAGGCACTATCATTTTCTCCATTACAGGAGGAGATAGTTCGCCATCAGAGGCAAAAAAAGAAGCAGAACAGAATCCGCCCATGCTAACAAAAGACTCCGTGAAAGAACTAACCAAGCAAGCAGAGGACGTTTTAAAGCAAGTAGCATCATCAGGCGGTTCACCGGAAGCAATAGATGAACTAAGCCAGTTTATTAAACAATCCGAGCAAACCAAAGTGAATGATGAAGTGTTAGAAGATTATTGGCAACAACTAACAATCTGCTTGAAAGCGATTGCTTCCTATCAAGAACCAAAAACAGAGGAAAAAGCATTAGGAAAAGTATATCCGGCATACTTAACTGCATTAGAAAAACTAAAAGAAGCCCATCCGTCCTTAGACATGGAAGAAATTAATCCATACCATTGGTTTTATGCTGCAGCTGCCAATTATGAACAAGGACAACAGAAAGAAGGGCAAATAACGCTGAGCATGGTAGGAGATACTTCTTTCGGTACTTATCCTGAAGCTCCTGACCATTTACAATTTGATACGGTTTTTGAAAAGAATAATGGCGACAACCAATACGTTTTTAAAAACAGCCTGCCTTGGTTTCACTCCGATGATTATACCGTGATCAATGCAGAAAGTGCTTTTACGACAGAAGCGGAGGCACAAGATAAAAAGTGGCGTATAAAAAGTCATCCTACCTATGCAGCTTTTTTGCCAGCTAGCGGCGTTGAAGCAGCGAATCTAGCAAACAACCATACAATGGATTATTTTGAAGCTGGATATGAAGATACGTTGGAAGCTTTTAAGAAGCATGATGTTGCTGTGTTTAATGAAGATATGCCACTTACTAAAAACATCAACGGTATGGAAACAGTATTTCTAGGCTACGATTATCGATATAGAAAGTCCACGGACTCATACTTACAACATATTATTCAAGACGTGCAAACATATAAAAAAGAAGATAATTTAGTCATTGTGAACATGCATTGGGGAATTGAATATATGGAAATACCTGCTGCCTATCAAACAAAATTTGGACATGCCATCATTGATGCAGGAGCAGATATTATTATTGGTCACCACCCCCATCGTTTACAAAGCGTTGAAAAATACAATGGAAAATATATCATTTACAGCATGGGAGATTATGCTTTTGGTGCTGATCCAACATTAAAATCTAGACAGACAGCGATTTTCCGGCTTACGTTTGCCAAAGAAAATAATGCTGTTATCACAAAAGGACTACGCATTGTTCCAACGTTAGAAAATTCCAATGATAGCGAAACAGAAAATAATTACCAACCACTTCCGGTATTTGGAAAAGATGCAAAGGACATTGTTGACGAGTTGGTTAGAATTAGCAGCATTATTCCAAATGGTGTTACGGAATATGATTATTTTGATCCATTTCTGGACATGTAAATAGCAACATACAGCGATAAAGCGTTTAGGACATATGATTGGGGTTACGCTAGTTCAAGCAAAGTCAAATTATAAGACTCCTTCGAGAACCACGAAGACAAAGAAAGCGATCTTTGCTTTCTGAGGAAGCTGATATAGCTAGCAAGAAAGCAACATATTTTGAGGCAGCAATTTTTCCAACGAAGGATGATCACCAAACTTTTGTGGTGGCATCCTTCGTTTTAAGACTTAAATTTCAGGTTTTCCTATTGTGTGTAAATAAGCCAAACAAGTATATTTTATTGGACTCTTATATCGCACCTTTTTCTATGGAGCATAGATTACACAGGACTAATTTCCATTAAACGGCGTAGCAATACTTCGATATCTAAAGATGTATCAACCATATGTTGCACATCACTTTCTGTAAGTTTTTTCAACTTAGGAGTCACTCCTAGAACAGGAACCCCACACATATCTTCCATAAGCTTTGGATTGGTTATCTCATCTATATTAGGCTGATTACTCTTCCCATTTATCACAATTCCTACAATTGGTATCCCTACCTGTTTTGCATAGTAAACCGTTAAATAAGTATGATTTACCGTTCCAAGATTTGGTCTAGCCACAATAAGAATGGGAAGCTTTAAAGCAATTGCTAAATCACTAACTAAAAAGTCCTTTCCTAAAGGTACGGAAATACCTCCTGCCCCTTCCACGATAAAAAAATCGTGTCTATCTTTTATTTTTTTCCAATGGTCTAACACAGCTTGCATACAAATTTCTTTATCTTCCAGTTGTGCTGCCACAGATGGTGCGAGAGGTTGACTAAATTCATATGGCGTAATTTCCGCATGAGTTAAAGATGTTTGCGACATATGTTTTAACAAACTCGTATCACTATTTGCATGATTACGTGAAATCCCACTTAATAACGGCTTAAATACCCCAACATCCAGTTTCTTTTCCTTTAAAGTTGCTGCAATTCCGCTAGCTATAACTGTTTTGCCAACATCGGTATCAGTTCCGGTTATAAATATCCCTTTCATCTAAGGACTCCCCACTTTTTTCCAATTATATAAAACGCATGTAATACATCATCTATCTCTTGCATAGAATGACTTGCGGTTACAGTAAGTCGAATACGGCTTTCTCCATTAGGCACTGTTGGCGGACGAATTGCCGGCGCATAGATTCCTTTTTCCTCTAACTCTTTCGCGAATTCAAGCGCTAATTGTTGCTCACCTATAATGACAGGAATAATTGCTGTATGATCTCCTTTCACAGCGTATCCCATATCATTTAATCCTTCCTTCAGCTTTCTAATATTGTAGTGAAGATGCTCACGCCTATTTGCATCCTGCTCTATCAGCTCTATTGCTGTATATGTAGCTGCACAAATGGCAGGAGAAAGTGCAGTCTGAAAAATAAACGTCCTAGCATGGTTTTTTAAGAAATCCACCAATATACTAGAGCCAGCAACAAATCCCCCTTCTGTCCCAATTGCTTTACTACATGTGCCAATTACTACATCTGGCATGATACCAAAATACGCACTTGTCCCTCTTCCGCTTTGCCCTAGCACCCCAGTTGCATGGGCGTCATCGACAATAACATATGCGTGATAATGATCTGCAAGCTCCATCATGCGATCAAGGGGTGCAATCGAACCATCCATGCTAAAAACGCCGTCCGTTACAATAAATCGCTGTTTGTATTTTGTGGTAGCAGCTAATTTTCTTTCCAAATCTTCCATGTCCACATGGCGGTAAATACACGTTTTGGCTTTGGATAAACGACAACCATCTATGATACTAGCATGATTATATTGATCACTTAAGATAACGTCCTCTGCTTCAGCTAAGGCAGATAAAACACCTATATTCGCTAAATAACCGCTAGAAAATAATCGTGCAGCCTCTGTTTGTTTAAATGTTGCTATCTTTTTTTCCAACTTCTCATGCCAATACGTGTTACCCGTCGTTAGTCTTGATCCACTACTCCCAACACCAAACTGTTGCAATGCCTCTATCGTTGCATGAATCAAACGCTTATCATTTGCCAGCCCTAAATAATCATTAGAGGAAAAGATTATTTTCTTTTCCCCATCTACTATCCTTGCCGATTGCGATGCCGTTTTCATCGTTCGAAGCGTACGATACAACGAATTTTCTTGCATTTCTTTCACTCTGTTATGCAACTTGTCGTCAAACGACAACATGGCTCACCTCATGAATCGCAGCTTTCATAATGCCAACCATTGCTTCTATTTCTTCTACGGTAGTAGCGAGCGGTGGCATAAAAACGATGGTATTTCCAATTGGTCTTGTCAACATACCCAGATCCCTCATTTTTAAAGATACGAGGTAACCGACTCTTTTTTCAGGAGGAAATGGCTCCCTTGTCTCCTGATTAGCCACGAGTTCTATCCCGCACATAAAGCCAAGCTGCCTCACATCGCCTACCGTTGGAAGTGCATAAAGTTGCTGAAGGATTTTCCCCATCTCTTTTGCTTTAGTGGCTACACTTTCAACTATTTGCTCTTCCTTAAATAATGTTATATTTTCGAGGGCAACCGCACATCCAAGCTGGTTTCCTGTATACGAATGCCCATGGAAAAAAGTCTTCATTTGATTATAATCGTCATAAAAAGCTTGATAAATATCCTCTGTCGTTAGCGTTGCAGCAATTGGTAAATAACCTCCTGTTATACCTTTTCCAACCGCCATAAAATCTGGTTGAACTTGTTCGTGTTCACAAGCAAACATTTTCCCTGTCCGTCCAAAACCTGTTGCAACTTCATCTACAATCATGAGGATATTATATTGATCGCAAAGCTCTCGTACGCCTGTTAAAAATCCATCTGGCATCACAATCATCCCAGATGCTCCTTGAACCATAGACTCGATCGAAAGCGCCGCAATTTCTGCATGTTTTTCCATAAGTAACTGCTCTAATGCATACAAACATGTATCACGGCATTGTATAGGGTCACCACTTGAAGAACGATACACATAGGGGGTTGGCGCTTTATAGCTTTCAAACATTAACGGCCCATAAATATGATGAAAAAGTTCGATCGAACCAACGCTCACAGCGCCAATAGTATCGCCATGGTAACCATTTTGCATGGCAATAAACTTCTGCTTTTCTGGCCTGCCGATATTCATCCAATATTGAAAAGCCATTTTAAGCGCGATTTCCATCGCCGTAGCGCCACTGTCTGAATAAAAAACTCTCGTTAGATTTTCAGGGCTGACTTTAACCAGCTCTTCTGCTAATTCTGTTGCAGGCACATTGGTCATTCCTAAAAGGGTAGAATGAGCAATTTTCTCAAGTTGTTGTTTAATTGCCTCATCTAATTTCTGCTTGCGATGACCATGTACATTTAACCAAACGGAAGAAAAACCATCGTAATATTCCTTGCCATAGATGTCTTTCACCTTTACTCCTTTCCCTTCCTCAATAATTAAAGGGTCAAGATCATAATCCTTCATTTGTGTAAATGGTAGCCATAAATGCTTTTTACTTTTTTCTATTAGTTCTTGTTGCAATGCTTATCCCTCCCATGTAATCAATACTGGTTGATTTTCCAAATAATTTATGTATGAGCGTATGTCCTTCTGCCCGTCCACAAAGAAAATTCTACACCCCCTTTCATCTCCGTACGCTTTTATATTTTCAATACGCTGATAACCCATTTTTCTACTAGCAACGTAACCTGTCGTATAATCGGGATCATCTGACCAGCATAGTTCTGCAATAGTAGCAGGATGATTATTTACTTTCGCAGCTAGCGCAAGCGCTTCTCTTATTCTAGAATTAGCGGAAACATGATGATAACGTGCCCATTTTTCAAAATCATTGCCCCGCCAATCTAATCTAGACACCCGAACTCCTTTTTCTTCTCGATCATCCAAGCGTTTACCTGAATGGGCATCTATTAAAACAGCTCCTCGCATAGAGGAATATTGTGAAACAGTTTTAAGCGCGCAGTGTATCACTTTTTTAGGGATCCCTATTATTTCTAACAGTTGAAAAGCAACTGTTTTTCCTTCTTTTAAAAAGGTATCTCCTTCTCTCACAAATCTTTCTACATTCGTCCACCTCTCTAAAGGTTGCACATATGTTACTGACTCAGAAATACTTTCTAATTGAATTTGCATAAAATCTGGTCTTCCCTTGCAATGCGTTAGTCCCTTTTCTAATAAATACATGGCAACTTGTTGAATATTAGAAAAACGAGTAATCCGCTCTCCGCCAGAAATGTGTGTACCCCCTTGTTCATGACTACCACCTTGAGCTGCCCTCATTCGCAAATTATATAGTTTATCCACTTCTATTTCACCCCCTTTTGTTAACCATTTTAATTTTAAGTTTACAATTAAATTGTATGCTCCCCTTTTCCAACTGTCAATAGGTGAAAAAAACTTGGATTTTTGACAAATCTTTATGAAAATCGATCGTTTTTCTATTCGAAAGCTGTAGATTAAAACAAAAACTTTCACCAATTATTGATGGTGAAAGCAGTACATTTTTGCTTATACGATAGCCCCGAAACAGGATACTTTGCTATAATATAAAAAGAAGAAAAATCTTTTTTAAAACTTCTTGTTTATTATTTCTATATCTTCATATCAACATTATAATGTGTGTTGGAAGAAAGCCTATAGGCACTGAACGCTTCAAATTGGTTTACAAAATTATTCCAATTTTCTTTTAACATACGGATGGTGTCATCTACCTTCATTTCGGAAAACTCATTCCACGATTCCCCAAATTGATTCTTTTGTATTTGCTTATATCCCTTCATCACCTCTTCATATTTATGCTGAAAGGAGATAACGTTTGATTTTAAAAATAAATGACTATACAGATTTTGCTCGTTTTGAACAAAGTGTTTTCCCTCCTGGATGTTGTTTATAGCATTCAACATTCGATCAGCAATATTTCTATACGAACCTTTCTTTTCCTTATGCTGGTTATATATAATCTCATATGTTTCCAATGATTTATTAACCGTCTGCTCGAGCTTAGCACTTGTATAGTCTTGCACAACTGCAAGAAACTCATTTTTCACAGAGGAATGTGGTATATTCTTAGCTATAAGATTTAACTTTTCCTTAGTTTGAAGATGGTACATACTTTCTATATCACTCGTCCATCCCTTAGAAAAATAATCATCATTTTGTCGCAATGCCTCTTTTACTAAATTGGTTAAATAATCCTTTTCAACCTTAGATATCCCTTCTAGATTTTCAAAAAACGAAGAAAAGTATTTATCGAATTCTGTACTTTTGCTTTGCTCTGTTTTTATCTTATTAATGGTTAATTTTTGATTAGGTATTCTTATCGTATCTACTACATCTGAAAGTAATTGTTTTTCCAATTTAATACTTGATGCATTCTTAATAGTAGTCTCACGAGGGACAGTATTTTTGAATAAATTACTCTGAAATAAGCTTTTATGAAAAGAAACATGATTTTTCAGCATACAATACCTCCTTTTAATGCGGGCGATACGTGGAATAAGCAAAATGGTAGAGAGAATTTTCATTTGAATCTAATACATTACCATTAGATAGAAAAACTATAGGTATAATATCGAAATAGTGATGACTTGCAGGAGCAGTGTATGCATACTTTCCTGCAGCCTCTTGAATAGACGGAATTTCCATTATAAAATTACCATTACGATCTGTAGTACTAGATTCCATATAAACTTTATCGTTTCGCACAGCCACTATACGAGCTTCAACATTGGCATTTGGTACAATAATACCATTTTCATCAAATAATTGACCCTTAACATTGATGAAATTTTTAATACGATATTTATACCCGTATCCATAATCAATATATCCCTCTACATTATCATCTGTACCTATATTTGATATCACAACTGACGTTCCCTCTTTAGCCTTTTCTCTTATATCTAGTGTGTATTTTTGATCAGCATCATGTTCAAGTGATGTAGATTGAACTCTTAACAAATATGTACCTGCTGGAAATACTATTGAATAATTTGTATTATCGCCAAGACCTGCGAGGGCATTTAGTTCGGGATCAAATATATCAAGTTGATAATTAGCTGAGGAAGGATTATTTAAATTAACAGTAAACGTTTTTTCTTCATCAACTTGAAAAATTATCCAATCCATGTCATAACCATTATCTATTGTTTGGCTCAAATAGATATTATTTAAATAAGCTGATGCTTGATAAATATTGTCATCTGGTTCGTTCTGATCATAAGATGGGGAGTGTTGTACCAATAAGGCAAACGGTGAATTTGGATCTGCACCAGAAACAGAATTAACCGCAATGTAATAAATACCTCCCTCAGTTAATTTACTCAATTGCTCATTTTTTCCACTCCCATAGCTCGAAGTAACTACTTCCTCTAAAGTCATTGTCTCTTCATTTAATTTAAAGAGGTGTAAATCATAATCAATAGATGTAGATTGAACTGTCTGCATTACAACCGTCAACTTCCCTGCCATACTATTTTCAAAGCGATACCACTTTTGCTGGCCTTCTTCTGTTATATAATCTTTATATACACCCCCAATATCAATAGCAACTGCATTATTAGGAGAATCATTGGTAGCTTGATCAGATACTTTAGTAGGCTTAACTTCATTCTTTTTAACTCCTACACTTTTCTCTAACACCGATCTTGTGTTACCTTGTATTTTAATCATTTCCTCCGGTGACTCAAAATTTATAGTTGTATTCTTCTCTAATGAGTTCTGAAGTTGAACTTTTGAAAAGTCTAATGTTTCACTGGCATTGACAAGTTAAGGAAACCAAAAACTGGAACAAGAAATGCTATAAGTAATGAAACTATAAATTTTTTCATCCTCTCTTCCCCTTTAAATTATATCGAACTTTTTTGAAATTTATTTAGTTATTTTCGCAATAATCTTTTTTTTGAAATATAGTTTACTTTCTCACCCCAGAAAAAAGGCACCCAACTAGATGGAAAAAATTCTACAACTTTACCGCGTGCATGTCGCAAGGATCACCTCCCAGCAAGTGGTTGATTCCTTCGACAGCGCACTCATTGTTTCGTAGCCCATGAGTGCGACCTGAAGAACCTTTTGCGAAAGTAAATACTCTATTGCCCTTTTCGTATTATTACATTCACATCTTCCCTTTTATCGTAAACATTGGTAATAAAATGTTGCATGATTTCTTTAAATTCCAATTGATTTTCTATATAAGGATGATGGCTGCTTTTCAACTTATGGACGATAGCATTGTTAAAACTCCATTTGGTAAGCAATAACGCTGACCTATTCAGTATCTACTATTTCAACGTAATATAATTTCTGCCCCCTTTTCAACTTGATCGTAACAGTTATATTTGTTGTAGCAATTGCCTCTCATAACGTATTTCCCCCACCCATTATTGATAAAGCGATCTCCATAAATAAAATGTAGCATAGGCTTGCCAATTTGCCCAATTAGTCCCTAACTCGCGTACATATTCTTTGGTTGGCTTTTGTTTTAATCCTACCACCTGTTTGATTGCATTTTGCAATCCTACGTCAGCAATTGGAAAAGCATTAGGAACACGCAAACATCGCATTAATACATAATGGGCTGTCCAAGAACCAATCCCTCTATATGCTGTCAGCATTTTTTCTGCTTCCTCTAAACTATTTGTAGCAAGTAATTTCTCCTTAGATATTTCGTTACAAACAATGGCACGTGCCATATCAATAAAGTATTCACTTTTTCGTTTAGATAGCTGTAATGATGTTAATTCGGACACAGAGATATTTGCAATCACTTCCGGGGTTGGAAACAACCAAAACAATCTCTCATTCCATTGAACAGATGTCCCATATCGTTCTACTATCCTTCTTTTTAACTTATAAGCAAAGGAAAGGTTAATTTGTTGCCCGATAATTGCCCAACTTATTGCTTCAAAGAAATTCGGAATTCCTATTAGCCGCAGTCCATAATGAGTTTGGACAAGGCGCTTTAAATAAGGATCCTTCAAGGCGATTTTGTAAAAACCAGCTAGATTTGTATTTACATCGAACCATTCACTTACAAAGGTCGTAATTTTATCGCGATATGCTTCAGAAAAAGCGCAAGAGCTTTTCACAACTTTAACCAGCAATCCTCCATTCGTTGCTTCACGCAACACCATTAAAAAAACCGCATCATCTATCTTTATTGCTTTTATTACTTCATTTTTCATCACTTGATACATACATTCATGGTTTGCATTAGCTAAATAATGTAGATTTTCTTGAAATTGAAACGCTTCTGGAACCGCAATACTCCATTCTTTTTCTACTGACATTGCAAACACTCCCTTTACTCTAGTTGTATCATACCTTTCACTCTAAAAGTTTCACTATCTTGCCACGATGTTTCTGATCCATTCATCTATTTGCTTAAAACCGTTATAATAAAAAGCATAAGGAAACGAGGTGAAACACATGACAAGTCCACTATCAGAAGAGCAATGGCAAGCTATTATAACGAACGACGCTGCTTTTGATGCTGTCTTTCTATACGGTGTTCGCTCAACGGGTATATTTTGTCGCCCCTCTTGTAAATCACCAAATCCTAAAAAAGAATTTATTCGTATCTTTCAAAATTCCCAGCAAGCGTCGACAGAAGGTTACCGTCCCTGTAAACGTTGCAAGCCATGTGACGAACATATGCCTGATGAGGAATGGGTTTTGCAAATAACACAGTTTATTGATACGCATTACGCTGAGCCATTGACATTAGCTCGATTAGCGAAACATTGTCATGGAAGCCCTTATTATTTGCAACGAACGTTTAAGAAAATGATGAAAATATCACCAAATGATTATATACAGCAAATACGCATTTCTCATGCAAAAAAACAGTTAATACAAACAGATAAATCCATTGCTGAAATAGGTATGAAAGTTGGTTTACCTAACACGCCTTACTTCATTACGCTATTTAAACAATACACCGGGAAAACACCCAAACAATTTCGATCAGCGTTTAAAACAAATGGATTAAACTAAAATTTTGACTTGCTTCCCAACGGAAAAATAACGAGCTTCACGAAAAATTTTAACCACATCTATATTGGAGGAGAGTTGTAATGACCGTTTATTGGACAACTTGTAAACATGACACATGGGAATTTTATGCAGCTGCAACGGAAAAAGGATTGTGTTACCTAGGCCCGCGTCATTTAGCAAAAAATGAAATGGAGGTGTTTTTACAGAAGCGATTCCCTCACGAGAGGATGGAGGAAAACGATCAGCCATTAATTCCCTATATAGCTGAACTACAAGAATATTTAAACGGGAACAGGAGGAACTTCGAACTTAAACTCGACCTTTATGGCACCCCTTTTCAGCAACAAGTTTGGCAAGCATTACAACAGATTCCGTTTGGACAAACAGTCACGTACTCTGATATTGCCAAATCTATCGAAAAACCAAAGGCAGTACGTGCTGTTGGAACAGCGATTGGAGCAAATCCGATTTTCATCATCGTTCCTTGCCATCGAGTTATTGGAAAAGATGGTGCCCTTACAGGATTTCGCGGTGGTTTAGATATGAAAGAGCGGCTGTTATTATTTGAGAAAAAGGTGTAGAAACATAATAACTGCATCATGTTATTTTTTTCTAAAAAGAACTTGGGTATGTAATTGCATAACTTGGCTTATCATTAAGCTTCCGTTTTTCCTTAGGAAGATTTAAATTCTTCTTTTCTGAAAGCAAACTCCCTTTTATAGTGCCCTACTTTTTCACTAAAAAAGGGAGATGTATTTACTTTTTCAACTTAAAGACAATAAAATCAGCACAGCGAAAATTCTCTTCAAATTATTTTTTTAACATTTCCTGAAACGCTTTTTCAATATTTGCAAGGTCTTGCATCACCATGTTTGAAACAATAATATCAAACCTAGCATTTTTGTGGAATAGTCTACAGCTGTTACTTTTGCTTTTGATTTTGCTAACAGTCTGCTAAAATATCCTTCCCCACACCCAGCATCTAAAATCTTTTTGTTATTAACTGGTCCCAATAAAGAGAATAAAGTCGGGTTTAAAAACACTTCTTTATGTAAATTACCTTGTTCAGAATGATTTTCCGCATACGATTTGGCAAAGCTATCCCATCTATTAATTGCTTCTTCGGTACCAATGTTCTTTTTCAACACGCTTCCCCCCTCATTCATTTCACCTAAACTGGTACATCATTTCCTGCACATTATCGTGTAGTCAACTAACTTGACTTTAGAAAAACTTGGCTTGTCACCATGTCTTATGGCGAATGGCGTAGTTTTTATTATACTATAAACCTATTAGACTTTTATGCTTTCCTATAGTGTTAAAAAGTAATCCATACCCCGGATTTATCATCTGACATTTTAAATCTTGGATATCTTACACATTCCGGGTCAGTAGCCTCAAGCTCGATTAAATCATTTGCATATGCTTGTAGTCCTTTAGAAAAGATCTTTCTAATCATGGCCTCCCAATAACAATCATGTTCAGATACCCATTCTTTTGGAAGAAAAAGCCCATCGGTAACCATCACAAGATGCTTTAATCCGTTTCTGTTTATTTTCCCAAATTCAGTAAATTCGACTGCATCATTTTCGCCATTTAACACACCATAACCAGCAAAAGTATTGCTTCTTTGTCTAATGGAGATTAATACGTCTTCTACACCCTCCCTCAAATCTCTTTGTTTATGTATTCCTTTATCAATAAGCTCCTTCCACTTATTTATGGCAACTCCTTCTAAAAACTCTGTTTGCGCTCTTGTTAGCACTCTTACAAATCCACTATCATAAACGGCAAAAATCATACAGTCGCCTGTTTGGATAAAGTCTATCCTATTTGGAGAAATCTTTACTAAAGCTAGTGCTGTCCCCCATAATTGTTCTTTTTTTGATGTGTCAATATGATATTCTTTCATTTTAGTCTGTAGTTGCATGTTTATCTTTGCAAAATCATCCAGAAAGCTATTGCAATATTGAATTGATTCATAATAATTTTTCACTAGGTTAGAGGCAATATAACCGCCTGTTTCGTTCTCCTGCGTAAAAAAAGGTATGATAGAGGAAGCGCCATCCGCTACCCCATAGACTGAAATATTATCATTGATGATAACGGCATCTTCATTACATTCACTGACACCTTTACAAGTCACTGTTTCTATTTTCATTCTAAAATCTCCCTGTGAACAATATTTACAATCACTTTTTATACATTTTTTGTCGTCTCTCGTTTTTTCCAACAGAACAATTTATTAAACCTTTTTGTCCATTGAAGGCATTTATTTCTTTCGCTTCTCTTCTTTTAAACTCTTCAAGTCTAAAAGTAGTACTAAAATAACATGTAAATCAAATTCATAGTGCTCATGATTTTCCCCCATGTATTTCCGAATAAATATGAGATTACCAATTTCTATATCTGCGTTGACTTCTTCCGTACATTCTCTTTTTAATGCTAGATGAAGGTTCTCTCCATATTTTTGCCCGCCACCAGGTAAAATATAATACTATCCATCCTTATCTATTATCCCATAAACGTGTATAACGAGTAGCCTGATCTGAAATGTTTAATTCATACACATCAGGATTACTTAATTCTTTCCATTGCTCAAATCCAAAACTTTGATCATAATAATGCAGTAATAAAGAGATAATCCCGCCATGCGCAACAATAACTGTATGTGTAGCATGACTTTCCACAATATCCTCGACTACTGATATAATACGGTTCATTGCTTCATTACTCGTTTCTCCGCCTTCATACTTTAAATCAAGTTCATCATAGGTCGCTTTCAGTTTATCCATCCAATCTGAAAAAAAGGTAGAACTCAGTACACGTTCCGTTAAACGTTCTTCTTGTTCAATTTCTAAGTTCTTAATGTCTGCAAATGGCTTTATCGATTGAATCGCTCGTAAAAATGGACTCGAAATAATTCGATCAACCTTTCGTTCTGATAGAAAGCCAGCTAATTCTTTCGCTTGCAACCACCCTCTTTCTGTAAGTGGTGCGTCAGCTGCTTGCCCTTCCGCTTCACAATGCCTAATAACGTAAATTGTTTCATCCATCCGATCGCCTCTATTCATTTTAATATTTTCCACCTCATAATAGCATTTATTTTCAGAATTCGCTTCTGATACAAAATATTAAATAAATCGGAAACAAAATAAGCCCACATCAGCGATTCTATTAGAATGCTAGGTCAATACGTTCCCAGATTTGCTCTACTTCCATAAGTTTCTTTTCTTCAAAGGATAATTTATATATATCTGGCATTTCAAGACACTTCCAAAAATCAAAGCCATAACGAATATCAAAATAGCTCATCATTAGTACCATTATATTTCCGTGTGTACCAATGACAAGATTCTTCCCTGCATTCCTACCTAATATGCGCGAAAGAGAATCAATCGCCCTTTTCTGAGCAGTTTTATTCGACTCTCCCCCCTGCCATGCAAAGTTCTCCTCTTGCCATACTTTTGTAATTGCAGCTGTAAAATCTTTCACTGGTTCTCCCGCCAAAATACGCTCCTTAAATCCATCCACTATAATAATCTCTTGATTTATATACGCAGCAATTCCTTCTACTGTTTGAATGGCTCGCTTATACGGACTGGCAAAAACACAATCGATTTTTTCTTTTTTAAGTAGATCCGTAACGACTTTTGAATCCTTGAACCCTCTTTCTGACAACGGTCTACGCATTTCATCTGGTGTATAAACAGAATGCGCATGTCTAACAAAGTATAAGTTCGTAAGCAATTTTCAGCACCCGCCCTTTCTAACTCTTCATATTTTTTGTTATCTCGTTTTTAATAGCCCTCTATCTTTTTATTAGCAATTACTCTTTACACTATATTGCTAAGTGTCGTTGCTTTTGTGGATTATGGACTTCCAACCACTTTTCAGCTTCTCGTATCATCCATGCCCCCATATCATCTAAAAAATCAACTATTTCACAAGGATTTTCTACTGGATGAATAGCATAGGCAAGTGCTTGGTTTCATCTGCATCTCTTTCTCTGGATAATACGTAGAAAATAATTGATAAGCTGGAAATAAATCTCTTGTATATTTGTTTTCTATCTACGGTTTTGACCTACAGCAGCAGTGACAAAATAGAACCAGCCTATTATGTTGCCACAATGATATCCAAAAGAACGTCTCACAAATGTTGCTGCACCACCTGCATCCGGGTATTCACGTGCCAAACAGGCGAAAGTATAAGCTAAAGGCAAACTGATAAAACTCCCCATTAACCAAGATAAATTTATGCAGACGCTGTAACCGTTGTCATAACTATCAATAAATACTTGCCATTTAAAAATCCTAAACAAGGCATCAAGCTAATGGTTTGAATTTTGATTATTTATGGTATAATAAGGGTAACAACATACAATAATAAAATGACCGCCAGCGTGTCAGCGCTGACGATCTGATGCAATAGCATGATTCCCTGCAAGGGGGATTGGCTGTATAGGTTCAAAATAAGCACCCACAGGAGCCGTTAACTCAATGGGGGGCTTATTTTTTTTGGTCAAATGACAGCATAGCTACAATCAGCACTCCGAAGTTCAATGCAATCATCAGTGCTTCGAATACTGTCATTGGCACCACCTCCTTTCTATCGGAGATGAATGCCAACCCGCCCATGAGTTTATCAAACTATTGTTCTTCTATTATATCATTTCATCCAAATTCTCGCCTCCCTCAAACTAGAAACAGTATGACGGAGAATTTATTCAACCAATGTTTTTAATAATTCGCAATATGTCACCCTTTCTACTATTTATACTTCTTTGCTTTTAAACATTCCACTTGAAATTGCTTTGGTGTACAACCATTACAACGTTGAAATGCTTTATAAAAGCTGGATGTACTCTGATACCCTACTTGAAAACCAATTTCTATTCCATTTAAATTTGCAGTCTGAAGCAATTGTCTTGCATGGTTAATTCTAACTTTTTCTAAGTAGGTACGTGGTGTATAGCCAGTATGGTGCTTAAAAACCCTATTTAAATGAAACTTGCTAACCCCCACTTCCAAAGCTATGTCTTGGAGGTAATAGGTTTTCCAATAATCATTTTCAATTATTTCTTTCGTATCTTCTACAATGGAGCGAACAGGATCATAGTTTTTTGTCTTTAAATCTGAACGGCACTGAACCTAATACAGCAACAACATATAAAGCGACTCCTTCGTATAACCCAATCGTCCGCTTCACATAAATCGCCTCCCCTTATTAATCACTTTAGCAATTAAAAAGAGGAGGTTCTTCGCTTTTTTTGCTATTTAATTTTTGTCATATCAAAACAATCATTTAATAAGCCATTAAACAGTTGGCTTTACTTTATTGGTACCCATACCTCACTGTAGTGATCCTCTGAATAAGGGTCATCATCAGTTGAATATACTTCCATTTCTGGTCCACCAGCATGCTCATATCCAGTTGAAGGAAACCATTCAGAAAAGATTCTCTCCCATGTTTTTTGCATTGCTTCTGGCATGGCTCCATAGACAGGAAAAACAGCCCAAGTCGCAGCAGGAATTTTTCTTATCTCCCAATCAGAAGGAACTTGATCCATGTTCTTTTCTGTACAAATTAGATAAGTTACATTTTCTTGTTGTTTATCAAAGTCCATACAAATTCCAAGGATTCCTAGAGAACCACAACTCTTTGCAAGCTCGTTAGTAAATCCATTGGCATTTGACTCGTCCCAGAAGGCTGGTATCTTTTGATGATTCTCTCCACCAATAATCGTCGTACGAATACTTTTTCCTACAACCTCAAAAGCATCTTTTTTCACCATTCTGTAATCCATTTCTACATCACCCTTCAATTGAATTTGAAAAGAGAGTTTGGGATAAGCTTTCAAAGGATGGACATTTTTCCTAGCGTTTATTGGACTGACACCATGGATTCGTCGAAAAGCTTTTGTAAAAGATTCTGGAGTCTCATATCCATATTTCAGCGCAACATCAATTACTCTTGCTTTCGAATTAATCAGCTCCTGGGTAGCCACAGTAATTCGGCGATTACGGATATACGCATTCAGGGTGTACCCAGTTAACATGTGGAACATTCGCTGAAAATGAAACTTAGACATACAAGCCACTGAAGCAATCTCATCCATATGAAGATTACTTGATAAATTACGTTCGATAAATTCTATACTGTCCAACATCCTTTGTAGTTCTTTCACCTAGCATTCTCCCTCCTCGACATTCATTGTAATGAAATGGATTCATTCCTTCCTGTTCATCTGTGCTTTATATTGACAGAGTGATAGTCTACCTAAGGTAAGCAGTAGGGTTTTGGGTTTTCTTTCATCCCCGCTAATTGTTGTAGTCCTAAAGTTTCTGGACGAATGAGGGAATTAAGTGCTCTGACCGCCACTGAACCTTGCCTGCAACAACGTTCATAAGTTTATCCCAACACCATACTTACTAATTCATCCAACGTTCCAAAGCATTTCTTCACTTCAGGTAAATGATAGAATGTGCTTGTTGTAGCAGAATTATTGACTTCTTTATTTGGTGAATAAAGAAAGATTTTTTTCCTACGTCCTAATGCTATTCCCATTTCAATATGACTTCCTTTTCCTGCAGGAAGTAAGACGATAATAACATCCGCTGCAATTACTGCATCTTTTTGTTTTTGACCTATACATTTTAAAGCTTCAATTGTCGAAGCCCTGTCATTTGTTGTCCAGTCATATGTTAGTACATGGCCTTCCTTTATGAATAAACCACGAATATAACGTACACTTTCTATATTTTCAAAACTTGAGGCAATATAAAAATTCACTAGTTCCGCCCCCTTTTTTTCTTCTCTGTTATACGTATCAATAATGTAATCGCTTTGAAGTGGAGATTTATTTTTTATCCATTGATAATCATTTCTGTAATTTCCAACTTTTCTTTTTATAATAACATATTAGAAAGGATGAGTTTTCTATGTTTAACAAATTAACTGGTTTTAAATTGAAAAAATATCGGCAGCACTCCCACCAATAATTACTTACCTTCGTTTAATTGTAAGCTATCTAAAAATTTTCGATAAGCATGATTTATAAAAGTATCCTTTCTTCGTATAAACACTGTTTTTACGGTTGCATATTTATCTGGGAGCTTATGAATACGTAGCTTGCCATCTGTTTGGTGTTGGCTAACTAGTGATTCGGTGATAACAGCAATTCCTAAACCAGCTTTTACACAACCAATAATTGCCTCTAATGTCCCAAACTCCATCATTTTCATAGGAACCATTCCCTCATCACGAAACCACTGTTCTAACCGTTTTCTATGAATACAATGAGGACGGGTTAGAAGTACCCGTTTCTGCAAATTCGTTATAGACTGTAATGATTCTGGCTGACTATCTGTTATAACAACAAGTTCTTCCTCCATAACTGGTATTTGAATAAGATGAGGATGTTTAACAGATCCTACTACAAACGCTCCATCTAGTTTAAAATCAAGTACATCGTTAATAAGCTCTTCGGTTGCACCAATAGTCAAGGATAATTCTACCTGAGGATATTTTTTATTATAAGAAGCAAAAACAGATGGTAATCTAACAGATGCTGTTGTCTCATTTGCGCCTATGGAAATGGGACCACGAGGTGTTTCAGAATCTTGAATTGCCTTTTTTGTCTCCTCCATTAGACGCAAAATTTGGTCTGTATAAGATAAGAGTTGGTTCCCCTTTGAAGTTAATGAAACCCCACGAGGATGTCTGTAGAATAGTTCTGTTTGCAGTTCTGCTTCTAATTTTTTGACTACCCTCGTAATGTTAGACTGAGCATAATTCAATTGTTCAGCCACCCTTGTGATACTGCGTTCATGAGCTAAAGTTTTGAAAATAAATAATTCCTTCACGTCCACAAAGCATGCTCCTTTAGACATCATTTTAAATGATCGATTTAATCTTATTTAATCATTTTTAATACAACTCTAAAAGGATTATGATATGTGTAAAGAACATTTTCTTCAAAATTCATTTTAGGAAAGGAATGCATGTATTTGTTACCTGTACATCGATTAAAAGCAAGAATAACAGAGGAAGAGCATGATCTATTAACTAAAGAGCAGCGTACTTTGTGGGAAATCGCTCTAGAGAACTTGGAAATGCAGTCAAATAGTTTAAAAGAGAATGACAGTTCAAAAAGAGCTAGTGAAACGTTAACAACATCCATTCTTCACGAATGGGAAAAAACGAGAAATAAGTTAAATGAATTAGAAGATGTATATAAAAAATGCAATGAAGCAATAGATCTTTGGAAGCGCCTAAAAAAACAAATAGATCAACTGCCTCTAGATCAATCTCAAAAGGATTATTGGCTAAAGCAGGAAAAAAAGAAAGCAGAATTATTGGGTCATACGAAGCGAGCATGTCTATGGGAGGAAATAGAAAATTTTATAAACAGCATGGAAAACCTTCACAAGCTACTAAAGTTTTAATTCAAGAACAATATCGCAAAGTAAATTTTTATTCAATAGGAGTTCTCCCTTTCCCTTACTAAGTATTTAGCACCTCAAAAGGAAGAACCACTAGTCATATAACCAAATTGAGGAATTAGATATCATTATTTTCATTAAAGGATTAACGTTTGCAGTGGTTGGTTACAACCATTTATATTTGGGCTTATAGCACGATTTCGTAAGTATAATGAAATAATATGACATAGTGAATTTGATCTTATTTACCGTTTATACTATTTAATCTTCAATATGGAAATACTCTGTTCTACATTTCGTTATTTAGAAATATGTAATCCCTTTCATCTATCACCTTTGGATAATACACTATTTTTAATGGTTAAACCTGTAACGATCCACGAAAGCCTCTAGAACTATAGTAAGAAGAAGCTCCATTATGATACACAAAAACATGCCCGAAACGAAAATCACAGAAAAGAGCTCCACCAAGGTTTCTAATGTCAGGAGGGGTGGCAATCCAACTCGACGTTTTCCTATCAAAATCGCCAAGTTTCTGCAAGGCTCGATACTGGTCTTCTGTTAAAAGTTCAATGCCCATAGCGGTAGCCATATCAACGGCATTATTTTCTGGTTTATGTTTTTTTCTGGACTCCAGCGCTTCACGATCATAACAAACACTTCTGCGGCCCTTAGGACTTTCCACAGCACAATCATAGAAAGTATACGTATCTGTCTCTTTATCATACCCAACCACATCTGGTTCACCGCCTGTTTGTTCCATTTCATGAAGGGACCTCATTTTTTCAGCATTTGCTTCCAGTTTTTCTTGCACTTTAGCCCATTCAAGCTCTTTAAGGCGGTTCCTATTTTTCTCAAAACGAGCTTGCAATACGTTAAGTAATTCTTCCTTTTGTTCTAATGATAAATCCTTCTTACCGTTGATTTCACTATTCTTTGTCATGTTAATTCCCACCCACTTGTATATTACTTGAGCCGTACACTATAATACCTCATTGCTTTCGGAACACCTTTTATTTCAAAAATACCTTTTAAAATCAGTTGTCGTACTCTATACTCAAAAAAGGAATCACCGATAGATTGATTTAAATGCCCCATTACTTCCCCAATAAGTCGTGCAGAATGTATGAAGTCGTTATATCCCCTCTCTTTGTGTAGCTGTTTAGCTTTATTTATAATGTAGTTATCATAATACGTTTCCTCTACATTTATTATTTCTCGCTTTTCCCATATCCTTAGGCATTCCTTCATAGTAGATAATGCTTGCCATTCTTCTACAAATTCTTCAAGTTGATGTTGACTTACTGGAGCTTGTTTTCTACTTTCTTCATATATCATTACTAATTTTTCAGGTAAAATTTCTCCCGTATGTAATGGGAAACATTCATTATTTGGGACATTAAATTGATCTTTATACTTCTTGCTCGCGTTTAATATAAAAATGTCATTGATTTTATCTTTTAATAGAAAGAGAACATATCGCAAAGCGGTTTGTTCATGGGCATTTTCACCAGTCCATATCATTATTGGAGTGCTTTTTGGAATAGCTTTCATCATAGATACAGTGTGGTTAAAAATATAGTTGTATTCATCTATGTATTCGTCATCAAGATTGATATGATTTTTTAACCATTCATATCTATAATTAAGCCCCTCCTCTTTATGTAATTGCCAGATGGGACCAACCTCTAACATATCCGAAAAACGAATGATTCTCTCCTCTTCTTGGTAATTCAATTCTTTTAAAGCTTGTTTTAAAGAGCCAGACGTAGAGTCACCAAAAACAATATGTACTGCACGATAACCTTTATGACTTTTTATATCCAATTGATTTTCTTTATATTCTAGAAAGGAATGATAGGTTCTTTCTAGATCCTTCACTAACTGGCTTTTTGTATATTGATCTGTTTTCTCGTGGGCTTCCATGCTCATAAACATAGATAGTAAAAGATCATGCATTTCCTCTTCCGTCGTATTTTTAAGCAGTCTTTTTATTTCATGAATCAAATAATCACTCCTTTATATATATTTTTCCATAAAACCCAATTGTATTCTTTTTCCTGTTCATTTCTTCGTCTCTTAATACACATATACCCTAGATTTGAAGCTAGCTTAAACATAAACCATAAAAGTCAACTTCATTTTTTCCCTGGTACTTAATTTACCATAAAATTAACGGAATCAGCTCAGTACAAAAAGCAAACGTATAGCAAATTAATAATGTTCTGTACTGATGCCTTGTTGATTTTTTTCTTTCACTTGCTTTAATGTTGCTACGATAAGAAAGCTAACAATTACCAATAAGACCCATGAGCTTACCTTACCTAAATGAACCAGACTCCATGCATCCGTTTGATTCGGATATTCCCAAGCGCCAAATAATGTGACAATATTTTCAGCAATCCATATAAAAAATCCAATAAGAATAAAAGAAAATACGAGTGGCATACGATATTTGATTCCGCCGACTTCATATGTAACCCAAGCTCGCCAAAAAACAATAATGACAAGTGCTGCTAACCACCAACGAACATCGATCCAGAAATGATGCGTGAAAAAATTTAAATAAATTGCAGTTGCAAGAGGGACAACTACTAAAAACGGGGGCCAATTGACCAATTTTATGTCCAATCTCCTCCAAGCCTGACAGAGATAACTTGCTACACTTGCATACATGAATCCACTATACAATGGAACACCAAAAACTTTAAAATACCCTTCTTCTGGATACGTCCAAGACCCCATGTTTACTTTAAATATCTCAAGGGCAAGCCCAATGAGGTGAAAGACGGTAATCACCTTCAACTCATCTCGTGTTTCTAATCCAGAACGAACCATGATCCACTGCATGAGGAGACAGATAATAAGCAGCCAGTCATATCGTGGTAGAAATGGTAAAGTTACCATTTGTGTAAGCGCCAATGAAGCAAAAATAACGACTGGAAATAGACAAGATAAAGCTTGTTCCCAACCAAAACGAACGAGCTGTTTCAATCCGCTTATACTTTGCGCCAATATGGTTTTTTTCTGGGAATTTCTTTGACTGCCGAAATTCATGATCTCTCCCCTTTTACAAGCCTATTCATGTCAAAATTAAAAGCACATTTTTTTCCAAACAAAGGAATGTCCTTGCTTGCTTACTTTTCTTCTAATTCTTGATCCATTTCCGCTGCAACATGTCCCATTTCAGGTACTAGGAAAATACACAACACAAGGATTGGAAATAAATCCTATAAACGTCGCCTTCTTCATAAAAACCACCTCATTGATTTGTTAGTTGTTGATTTTAACATATTATTTATTGTAATTCAATAAATAATATTCTTTTTTTGATACATACTTCATGATAATCATTTTCAAGCGTAAGGGTAAAGGAGTAGTGAAGTAGGACAATTCTATAAGCTTATGAAGCAAAATTTTTAGAGAGATCAGCATTAGTGAAACTTGACTTGACGTCAATGCTTGATGACAAAAAAACGCTACCGTCTTTTCTTATAAAACAAATAAGCGTCGCCATCACTGACCACGCCTCTTGCAAAATATTTTCATTTCCATAGGATGACTTCAAGTTTTTAAAAATCGACATAGATATCACAAATATCTTCCTTGCTTTTTCAAAGTAACCATTCTAAATCATAGCTATTTTCAAAATAGTCTTTTTGTAAATGATTTCATCGGCTAACATTTTAAGCTAACCTCTATACATAAAGGTCGAACATATTTACATCATAACCAAGCTGTTTCATGTAATTAAAGAATTGACCTCGATGATGGAACAGGTGGGAAACCTCTTCAACTAACCAGTGTGCTTGAATCTCAGCTTTTTCAAGATAAAAGGGCTTTGTTTTTTTTGTCAAAAAATCTTCTTCAGACAAAGAAAGCATATAATCCTTATAATCTTTAAAACCTTTATTCATTCCTTCAATCATAACATCAGCAGATTCCATATTATTATACTTCGCTTCTAATTTTTCGATTGTTTCTTGATCCTTCTCCAACCATAGATGAAGATCAACTTCTGGTATAGAAATAATATGTTGAGCGAGCTCTTTAAGACTTCGCATATTGTCAGATGGCTTATACTCCCAATCCTCCGCTTGTACCTTTTTCAGCAAACCTTCCATGGATCTTATACCAATTGCAAGTTCAGACAATAATTCATTTCTTAAAATATCTACAGCGTTCATTCCTCTCATCACCTTTTCATTTAATTTGTTTATTCTGTCATGGAATAATGACAGATTACGACATCAACAATGCATTTTTGTTAACTATTCACCACATAGCTTCACTTGAAGTAGACAATTTTCACTACAACCCACGGAAAACCTTTGTTTCCAAGAGGCTTAATGCTGACAACCCTCCCTCTAAAGATCAGATGATTCTGATTTCTTTGTTATCTATGACATCTTACGCATAGAAGATTTGTTTGGTTTCCTCTATCTTGTTTCTCCATGCAACCTTCTCATTAAATTAGACGCTACATAAACATGGTAACATACGTTCGGTTGAAAAGCACGTATAAACATGCACTTGCCAAAAATTGAGGTACTTTTTTTATCCTCACTGTTTAAGGCCGCTTCTCCCAAGGCTCAAGCTGACCGATAGTTGTTATCCTGTTTTTATTTTTAATTGCTTTTATAACGCCATTAGAAATCTCCTTATTTGTTAACCACCTTGATTGATTCCCTTCTATTACAAACCCCAGGCGAATTTGATAGTATACACAACTACCGGGTAATTTTACTTCTCGCTTCATTGCTTTCAAATTTGAGTTGCTCCCTAAAACATGAAATAATTGCCACTCCTTTCTATTATCAGAAATTTGGTCAGTTACTACTTTCAACGCCTTAGGAGCATCTGAGTGAATCCATGCTACGACAAGTTCCAACTCTCCGTTTTCGCTTATTGTTGAATTCACGCGTTCCTGTAATCCCTCATTATCCTTATAATCAACCAATATAGATGTTATGTTATTGTTTAATTCTGTCTCTTCCAACAGTCTCTGCATGCGTTCAGGATTCCTTGCAATAATGGACGCATGATAGTCATTCTTTATTAACCATAGGGATACCCCTGATAACATACCTGTCCCACCAATAATTAATGCATGCTTCATTTATTTTCCTCCTCATGATACAATTCATTATATTATTAAAGAAGGTGATGACATGGCTCCATCAAAGATAATACGAGGAATTGACAAAGGAACTTTTTTATTAAAAAGAGACTTTAGCCAAGAAAGCAACTGGCGAGCTGACCACTGCTATAAGTTTATTTACTCTTTAGATGGAATGATAAATTATCAAACGAACAGAAACCAAATAAACTTTAATCATCATCAATATATTCTATTTAACCCACAAGATGAACATAAACAATTGGCAGTAGAAGGCAAAAAATTTCTAATTGAATTAAATCCTACTTTCCTTAATCACGTATCAAAATCTCTTGGTTTTGTGGTGCAAAACGATATTCAATTTGCTCTAAATGTACAGAAAAGCCCACAAATATCCAACTGGGTCAAATTTGTACTAGATTATATAGTTATTGAAAAAATGACCCGCATGCAGTGGAATTATTTTTAGAGCATAGCTTCTCACAACTCGCATTAATTTTACTAAAAAACGCTGTTGGTACACATACACAGGATATACATGTAAATTCTTACAAAATAATTAGTCCGCAAATATATGCTACAATATGCGCTTTAAAAGAAAGTTATCCCTATTCTTGGACTCTAGATCAAATGGCAGAAATAGCTAATTTAAATAAGTATCAATTTGCCCATTTTTTCAAAGAAATTATCGGGATTTCCCCATACTCTTGGTTACAACTGTATCGAATCATTCGAAGTCAGGAAATGCTAATAAAAACAGATAAAACAACCTTACAAATTGCTATGGACTGTGGTTTTTCATCTATTACTGTTTACAATCAATTATTTAAACGATTATATGGCATAACTCCTGGTGTTTTTCGAGAACGGATGAATAAATAAATGACTGCAGAGCAAATCATCATGAGCCCACAAATTATAAATAAAATTCTTGTAGACAAAAATAAGGAAAGCATTCCGAATATGCCAAGTGAAACTGCATTTGAAAAATAGAGAAGAAATGCATTGAAGCTGAAGCCTCTCCCTAGCTTTTCTGTTGGAAGATAGGTTTGTAACAAATATACTCTTACTAGACTAGATATAGGTAAACCAATGGCTGCGACTAATACACCCATAAAATAGAAGGACATGGTGTAGGAAAATCCCAATATAAGAATTCCTATACCCCAAATCAATGACCCAAACAATTACATTTTCATGCTTAATTCTTTCCAAAAGAATGGGATAAGCAGATTAACAACAATAACAATTGCGCCATACCACCCCAAAAGTATACTGTACCATTCTTCTCCACTCGAAGTTGTTTCTATAAGTTGTAATAACAAACCGACTTCCCAAACCCATGTATTGAAAAACACCATAATGACAGTCACTTCAAATAATGTTCGAATGGTTGTTTGTTTGCTCACCCAAATGGAAAAACCTTTTATGGAGACAAAAACATCTCTCATCGTTCTTTGGCTTAAGCTTTTATTGACTAATCGTTTATCGGCTAATTGAATTCTATAAATAAGAATAACGCTTACAACATATGTTATAGCATCAAATGTAAAAAAATGTATAACTTCAACTGTATTCAATAAATAGTATACTACCAAAAGGTCCTAATACAGTAACCCCTCTGGTAACTGTATCAAGCAAACTGTTCACCGACGTTCTTTCCACTTCTTTTGTAATTATTGGTAAAATCGCTCTATGAGCAGGATTAAAAAAGCACCCTAAGCAATGAATGAGAAAACTACCTATAACCAAATGCCAATAGCTTAGGAGATCTAACTGATGGATAAAAACTAGCAATAATATTACAGGTATTCTGATAAGATCAATACATATTAACAGCTTTTTCTTATCTACCCAATCCGCAATTACTCCCCCTATAAGACCAAATATAAGGTAAGGAGCTACTTGCGAAATTGCTACAATTGTTGTATAAACACTTGATGCTGTCATCTCATAAGCTAAAAACATAAAAGCTAAACCAGAGATAACATTGCCTAAATTTGAAACAGCAGCTCCTAATAAGTAAAAAATAACATTGCTATTGTTTTTCATCACTTCTAAATACATGCCAAATCACCTCTTTCTAGAGTGTAATCTCGTTTCGAGGTGATTTCTTCTATGATATTGCGAACTAAGTAAAAATATGGGTCGTCTATTTAACCCGCTAAGGAAATATACTGGCTGGTGAGCCTCCTCGTGATGGCGCACTGTGAGGTCTCACCGATGCCTTTAATCCCGCAGGAGTGTACGTAAATAATTTCTGCTAAATACTAAACTGTTTGCCTTTAGAGCATACAGTTTAAGCCCAACCTCTTCTAACCATTTATTTCAAAATTAATCTAATAAATCACTTAAACCTACCTCATCTAGAATATCCTCAAGCGTTCTGCCACCTTGCTTTTCTCTTGGAACTGGAGCATTCTCTGCATTTTCATTTACACGTAAATAATTATCAACAATTATTTTCATATCCTTTGCATCAATACTTCCATCTTGGTTAATATCTGCTTTTTTCGGTCCCTTTCCTGGTTTATTAATATGATTCTTTAAAAAGAAAGCATCTTTCATATCAACCACGTTGTCGCCATTTACATCACCAACAAATTCTTTTGGAAGTTCATCATCATAAACATTTAGATTTAAACACTAGCGTTGCATAAACTTTTTATAAAGTAGTCAAGAAAAAACAACTTGTGTCAATACTAAGAATAATAGGAATTATCAATACAAAAACGCATAAAAAAACCTTATAATTAGGGTATGGTAGTCC
>NZ_JABXHF010000048.1:0-33172 GCF_013393565.1 Virgibacillus sp. | reverse complement strand
GGAGTTTGCGTCCGACTTCCTTCAGCCACTACCTCGCGATAGCCACCTTGTCTTTCGCTAACAGTTCCTACTGCCAAGCCTGTAGTGGACTTTCACCACCAAGTTTTCGTCCATGCAGGGCGCACCTTAAAAAAGCGTGTGTGCTTTTTTTCAAGCACACACGCTTTTTACTGCTCTTATTTATATATTGCTTTATGTTTTCTTGCGACTGCAGTCTTGGACATTGAAATCAATATTGTAATGATAGAAAAGCTAATCAGCACTCCACCTGCAAAGGCATTTTGTTCCACGTGAGCTTGTTCAATGACAATACTGCCGATAAAAGAACCAAACGCAATTCCAAAATGCAAGGCAGAATTATTTAAGCTCTGCTGAATATCTGCTGTTGCAGGAGCCGATTCAATTAAATAACTTTGCAATGCTGGGGTAATCGCCCAGCTCATCATCCCCCATATAACCATTACGATAATGAATAGTGGCCATACAGAAGTTGTAAATGGAAGAATAAATATAGATGCAGCAAAAAGAATTAATGTTGTAAGCATGGTTCGCTTTGTACCAAAACGGTCGGATATCGTTCCACCTATGCCTCCACCACTTACTGCTGCAATGCCAAACACAAAATAAATCACACTAAGCCAACTGCCGCTTATCCCCATCGTTTCTTTTACAAATGGAGTGAAATAAGCATAGAGTATTGTATGTCCAGCCATAAATAAAAAAGTAGTCGAGTGCGCTAAAAATATTTTACTTTCTTTTAATGAGTTAATTTGTTCTTTTATTGGTACTTGCGGTTTAGGCTGTACTTTGTCCATTAAGAAATAAACACCGACCATGGACAACAACGTTAATAAGACAATTAATAAAAATGGAGCACGCCAGCCAAATGTATTACCAAGTACCAACCCGATTGGTACACCTAGAACGATCGAACCGCTAATTCCCATTGATACAAATCCAATTGCACGTCCACGGTGCTTCTCGCTACCAATGTTAGCAGCGATCGTTAAACAGAGAATAATTAATAGCGATCCACTTGCTGCTGAAAGCATTCGACCGACAAATAACATGCTATATACAGGGCTAAGCGCAACAACTAAATTACTTAAAGAAAAAAGCAGTAAGAAAAATAGCATGAGTCGCTTTCGCTCAAATTTGGCAGTGACAATCATTAGAAGTGGTGCTGTAATGGCAAACACAAGTGAAAATATCGTAATTAGCAGCCCCGCTTTACCAAGACTGACATTCAAATCCGATGCCACTAAATCTAATATGCCCCCGATGATTAATTCTACCATTCCAACTACAAATGATACGATAGTGAGTAAATATACACGTTTATCCATAAGATGACGCCTTTCTAAGGAATTGAAAAGAAAATATTTTGTAAGCAAAACTTAGCTTATCGCCAAATCTTTATGGCGGAAGCTGTAATTTTTCTTATACTATAAACCATAGGAAATCAAGTTTTCCTATAGTACAAGTATAAACGCGCTGTCATCCCCCGTTTTAAGCAAAAACTGGAAGGACGAAGCGCGACCTATGTTTTACAAAAGTAAAATTATTTTCTTGTTGTAAATGAAAGTTCTCTTTCATCTATCCTATAATATTATAACAGATAGCTAGCTAAATTCTACCATTATAGCAATCGTTCTTAATAAAGTTCAGGCCAATATTGCTTATTTGCTTCCATTAAATCATCAAGCAATTGCTTCGCTACCGTTGCACTTGGAACGGTTTGCGATAATGTTAAAGCTTGCCATAACTTTTGGTACGACTGCTCAATCCATGCTTCTACTACTAACTTTTCAACAGCTACCTGTTGCTCCATAAGTCCTTTTTGGAAGGTAGGAATTTCGCCCATTGCTAACGGCTCATAGCCATCTTTGCCAACAATACAAGGTATTTCCACCATAGCATCATCAGGGAAATTTTTAATAGCGCCTTTATTTTCAACAATAATTAACATACGTTCTTGCGTATTAAATGCTAACGCCGTTGCTAAATCAACAATAAACTCAGCATGTATGCCAATTTCAAGACTCGTGCCTTTGGAATGGCCATTTTTTTCAATTTCCGCACAAGCTGAGAACACTTCCGTCTCTCTGCCGTCGATTACTTCATTTGCTCTTGTATAGTTTGGATCTGTATGTTCTACTACATAATCTGGGTAGAGATAATATTTTAAATACGTATTTGGAATGGTCGTAGGTTCGACAGCAACTAAATGCTTCGCAAATAGATTCGTCTCAAACCAACTATCTTTATTTTCCGTTGCCATTCCTTCTTCCCCATTGATAAAGCCATATTGCTTCATATGCTCAATTAACGCTGGAAGTAATTCTTTTCCAGTTTGATCTTTGATAGATGTATACCATCCGAAATGATTAAGACCGTAATAGCGAATGTCTAAATCCTTACGAGAAGAAACACCAACAATATCAGCAATGCCATGTTCCATTCCGATTGGCATATCACAAATATTAATGACCCGTGAATTTGGTCGTAGTCTCCTAGTCGCCTCTGCCACAATAGAAGCTGGGTTCGAATAGTTTAACATCCAGCAATGCGGAGAATATTTTTCCATATAATCAATGTTTTCAATTACCCCACCAATAGAACGCATGCCATATGCTATTCCACCTGGTCCGCATGTTTCCTGTCCTACACAACCGTATTTTAATGGTATTTTCTCATCCAATTCACGCATAGGTAATTGACCTACACGTATGTGCGCTAAACAAAAATCTACATCGGTATACGCTTCTTCAGGATCTGTTGTCGCCACATATTCAATCGTTGGGTCTTTTTCTTTAATTAAAATCTCGCATGCTTTAGCAACCTTATTTTGCCTTGCTTCATCATTATCATACAGCTTAATTTTTCGTAAAGGAAGGCGATCTAGGTTGTCCAACAGCATTAAAATAATTTCTGGAGTATACGTACTCCCTCCACCTGCAATAACGACAGATAATTTGTTTTTCATGCAACGTCCCCACTTTCATAAAGTATCTCGCATAAGCTTATGTACTTTAGATGAAAAGGAAGTTCCGTTCACTCATGTATTGTCCTAGACTTAAAGTACCGGTGCTTGGTTGCACCTTTAGCATATCAATAACGTAACACCCACTCAATTAAACTTTTTCCGCTTAATTAGGAAACAAACTAGCTGTACTAATCTTCCACAGATATCAAGTAAACAAGAGCCAAAACCTCAATGAATGAATGCCCATTTTCCTATGTCTCTATTTTAATGGAGAAAATACAATCCAAAGCACTACCTATAGCATGCATCGTATTTTGACAAAGCAAAACTTTGATCAATAATGATCAAAGAGTAACCTCATCCAGTGCAACTGCACTTAACTTATTCATCACATCTATAAAATTTACTAGTTAAGCGTTTCCGTCATTTTCACATGGACAAACAATCTTTCTCAACTTTAGACAATCTTATCACTACTTACATTACAAGAGGTGAAAACATGGAAATTGTAAAACTATTATTAAGTGATAAAGCTAGTCATCCCGAATAAGCATTTTAATTTATTGGTGAGCTTACTTATTCTTTAGATGGCACATCCTTTCTGATAAAGAACTCAATGGATAGTGATACGGTTGTGTTTGTTCCTACGCACATTGTATCCGTTAATGAATAAAACTACATGAAATATAAAAATAAAGAGTTATTACGTTTTGGATACTTGAAGTACCAACTTCACTATTATCACACCCCTAAAAGGGAACTATCGCACCGGAGTAGAATTGCACGTTCGGAAAATCTGTAATTGAACAATTTTCTTCCGTTTCCAATTTAATATTTAATGAATGACACTCCTTGATAACCATAAACCTGTAGTGGACGTTCATCTCCAAGTTATTCCCATGTCAAGCGACAGTAAAAAAACCTTATTCAATTCAGAATAAGGTCAAGAAGTTTGGGCTTACTTTTTTCAAACCATTTGGGACAGATAACCTGTCCCTCCCGACTATCTAATAAAAAAGTCTAATAGATTTAGAAGAATGCTTTAATACTTGATAGAACTACTAGTAGGCCCACAATAATGACAAATGCGTTGCTAATATAATTTTTTCTATATTTAGCTAGTGCAGGCACTTTATAGATTGCATACATTGGTAATAAGAATAAGATTAGCGCAATTAGTGGTGCATTAATCATATCGATGAGATCAAGAATACTTGGGTTTGCATAAGCAACTACCCAACATGTCACGATCATAAATCCAATGATGATGTTCTTCACTGTTTTGCTATTTATATTTTTTCCGCGGGATTTAGCAGCTTGCACAATAATGTCTTCCAATCCTTCATATGCACCAACATAATGGCCAAGGAAAGATTTTGTAATGGCAATAAAAGCAATAACAGGAGCTGCATATGCGAATAGTGGCATACTATACTTATTAGCAAGATAAGAAAGAATTGGTAAGTTTTGTTCTTTAGCAAGTGCAAGTTCACCAGAAGTCACACTTAAGACAGTACTGATTACAAAGAAAAATACAACTGAAATTGTCATGATATAACATACCTTTTGAATTTGGGCACATTTGCGGTCTACATTTTCTATTCCATAGCTTTCCCGTTGTTTAATAACAAAAGTAGATATCATAGGAGAATGGTTAAACGAAAATACGATGATTGGTAGGATAAACCAAGCCATTCCTAAAATATCTGTAAAACCTACCCCTCCATTTACAGATGCAAAATTACCAGCTAAACTTAAATTTGATAAATCCCATTGCGGAATCAAATATAGAGATAGAAACACCAAAGTTGCTATAAATGGATATACAATCCAACTCATTACTTTTACTGTAACATCATGACCAAAATTTACGATAAATATTAGCCCGAGAACCAAAACAAGTGATAGTATAATTCTAGGTGGCGCTTGCATGTTCAATTGATTCTCCATGAAACTGCCTGCAGTATTGGTTAATGAGACTGCATACATAAGTAATATTGCATAAATCGAAAAGAAGTAGATGATATCAAAAACTGTACTGGCCCTTTTTCCGAAATACTCCCTTACTGTAGCTGTAATTCCCTCTTCAGCAGATTCGGAAGAGTAGATCATTTTAGCCATCGCCCGATGTGAAAAGTACATGACAGGGAATGCAAGTATCATAATTAAAAGTAAAGATAATAACCCCCCTGCCCCAGCATTAATTGGTAAAAAGAGTACACCCGCCCCAATTGCTGTCCCAAAAAGACTCATTGCCCAAGTGGTATCTTGCATATGCCATTTATTAGGGTCTTTATATTGTTTAACATCTTCTGTAGTTTTTTCAACTTCATGTACTTTAGCCACAGTTTGACTCATTTTAATTTCCTCCTTGTGAGGTATAGATTTTAAATATTGTTTACAATTTCACAATGTGTTAGAAAAAATATGTTTTATTTTAATATGGTTAAATATTATTGTTCTTTTCCAAGAATTTTATTTCTAATAGCAATTCCTGTCGGTGTGTCTGCAATTCCACCTAAGCCAGTTTCCCTTAATTCCCGAGGCATCTGTCTACCTACTTTATACATTGCTTCAACTGCTTCATCAGCATTTATTAGATTCTCTACACCAGCTAATGCTAAATCTGCTGCCACTAATGCATTAGCCGTTCCAACGGCATTCCTTTTTACACAAGGAATCTCTACCAAACCTCCGACTGGATCACAAACTAAACCAAGTAAATTTTGTAGAGCGGTTGAGAAGGCATGCGCTGATTGCTCTGGTGTTCCTCCTGCAGCTTCTACTGCCGCTGCAGCCGCCATTGCGGAGGCACTACCTACTTCAGCTTGACACCCTCCTAAAGCTCCTGCAATGCACGCATTATTTGCTACAATCATGCCAAATAAAGATGAAGTAAACAGAAAATGAATTTGTTCTTCACGACTTAGCTGTAATGTTTCTTTAATAGTAAATAGCACACCCGGTGTGGTTCCACTTGCCCCAGCTGTTGGCGTAGCGCAAATAACCCCCATAGCCGCATTCACTTCATTTGTACCTATAGCATTCTGGACACCGTTCATCATTATATCACCGGAAAGCGTTTTCCTGTCCTCGCGATATTTTTTTATTTTTACCGCTTCTCCTCCAGTTAACCCTGTCAGCGAAAACACGCCATCGTCTTCAATGCTTTTATTCACAGCATTTTCCATCGTTTTTAAGTTTTTTTCCATCTTTCCCCAAGTATCATCAAAAGTAGATCTCATTACTTCCATTTCCTGCTCTATTGCTAATGTATAAATGGGTACTTGTCTTTCATTTGCAGCATCTACTATTTCTTTAATGGACATATACATACCTGTTTCACCCCTAGTATAATTAAAGTATAATGATATTAGCTATCTCACTAAGTTTTTCTAATTCTTTCCGAGCATCACTACTTAATTGTGAATCCAAATCGAATTGGTATAAGTATTTTCCATCTTTCTCCAAACTGGTGGAGTTATTAATGTCCACGTCGTGTTTTTTGAATATTCTGTGTATTTCAAGTTCCAGATTATTCCGTCCCGAAATTGCTATCATTATCGGTAATGAACCTTGAGGGTGTAAGCTAAATCCATCGATTTCAATATGTTTCACTTTAATTAATCCACCACCGACTGAAATCCCCATTGTTCGAATATATCGGCTATCGTCCTCGAGGTAAATATCAGCAGTATTGGGATGCCCAGCAGGACTATCCCCTGATTTTTCTAAAAAGGTAATATCAATACCTTTAGATTCTGCTATTTTAATAGCATCTAGTACCCTACTATCATCAGCCTCAAAACCCAATATACCAGAAATTATGGCTAAATCTGTTCCGTGTCCTTTATGCGTTTCTGCAAATGATTCATAATATTCTACTACCACTTTTTTTGGAAGATCTTTAAATAATTTATTTGCAATCAATCCCATTGCTAAAGCGCCTGCCGTATGTGAACTTGAAGGTCCGATCATAACTGGACCAATCACATCAAAACAACTTTTGTAACTGACATTCTTTTTTTCTCTCATTGTTACTACGCTCATGGCTAATCCTCCCTTGAATTTAATTAATTTACTAGAATAATCTTGAAATAACATTTATTAAAAATAAAAACGTATTTAAATTCGGCTAAATTTTACATGAAAGTGCTTCTAATGTGGTCAAAGTGAACGGGGTACCAAATATTTCAAATTACTTACTGAACTGGAGTTATATCACTTGTTCGACTAGAAATGATTTGTAAAGGCAACAATAAAAGCAGACAAATAATAAATTTTAGTAATTAGATTTCTTTATTACGGTTAGAAAGAACGATATAAAACAAAACCGCTTTCAAAATACGTCAAATTATCGATAAGAATACCTTTTTTAGTTTGTTATTTCTATTTTTAAGTTCACCTCCTAATATTATTTTGGAAAGATCCAAGAACAAGATTTCATATGTTTCTAAGAAGAATAGTACAATACCTTATACTAATAAAAATTTACTAGAATAATAATTTATTATCACAAATTAAGAATATCACATACAAAATAAAGCGTCAATATAATAATAATAAATTTTTATAATAAAAATTTATTATTATTATATTGGATTGTCTTTAAAATCTGTTATAATTATCTGTATAAAAAAAGCGTTCCATTCAACATCTTTTCTTCTCTTTGGAAAGGTATTCCTATTTATTGATCGTATAATAGCTACTTTTTTAAATAAAAGAATGATTATTTTCCTCTTCCATAGCAGTTGAAATCTAACCAGTTCCATCTTATCCAGCATTACAAAAACTTGTTTGGCCTGGCATATTTTTTTGAATAGTTTAGAAAGATGTTTTAGCCGATTGTGATAACATTAAAATATTGAATAAAGATGAATGGGATAAATGAAAAATGCATTTATAAAAAGAACGAACAACCCTTTTTGAACTCTTTTTATCATCAGTAGTTGTGATACATTTATGATGGTAAACAATTCGCTTAAATTTATCTTAAAAATTCATAACCAATCTATTCAAAAGAAGGAGTTATAAAAAGGAGGAGTACCGATTTGGATGATCAACTTTTTCGACACTATAAAAATATAATGAATTATTTTGGTGAAATTTGTGGATCTAATTATGAATTCGTATTACATGTTTTAGATCCTGATGGAGGTTCTCACATTGGTCACATCATCCATGGTGAATTAAGTGGAAGGTCATTAAATAGCCCCTTAACGAACTATGCAAAAAAGTTAATTGAGGAAAAAGTATATTTAAAGAAAGATTTTATTGTAAATTATGTTGGAGAAGGGCCGAAAGGTAAAAAATTTCGTTCGTCAACCATGTTTATAAAAGACCATAAAGGTCAATTACAAGGTCTTTTATGTATAAACTTTGATGCGGATGCTTATCGGAAAGTCGCAAAGAATTTATTAAATTTAGCTAACCTAAGCTGGGATATAGCGTATATAGACAAACAAACAGAACAGGAACAATCCGTTGAAAAACTGACCGAAAATATTCACAACATTATTTATACACAAGTAGACAAAGATATATTAGAATCGGGTGCCCAATTATCACCTGAACAAAAAAAACTCGTTATTTCCAAATTAAAGGAACATGGTGTATTTGATATTAAAGGTACTGTAATGGACGTTGCTAAAATAATGGGAATGTCTGAATCAAGTGTTTACCGTTATCTGCGAATCGTATCGCTTAACGAAAATAACAATAATTGAAATACTGGGTTACTAAAATGCAGATATGCACAGCGATCATATCCAGAAAACAAATGGAATAGATGAGATTGTCTAAAGGTTGGCTTCCGTGGTACGATTGGAAGCCAGGTTTAAAAGTTACTATGTTAATTACAGAGAAAGCTCCTTACTATAATTTTTAAGTAGGGATAAAGAATCCTTCACATGAATCATGTTCGTTACTAAGATACTTGACACGAATAAAATAGCCCTTTTATGAAGCACTAGGCCATAAGCCATAAACAAAGGTGCAGGCGCCCGTTTAGCAGCGTAGCGAATAGAATTAATCAACTGAGATAAAGGAATCATGCCAACTAAAACAGGGGGATGTCGACGCCCTCCGGCAAGCCCGTTTTTAGTCGGCGTTCCTATTAGGGACGAACCGATGATGACTTATCGTAAACGATTTCGTGAAGTCGCCTAGTTGTTGGGAAATGGAGTCGGACATGGCTGTTCTGTTATGTCATTATCCACTAGCACCTCACTTTATACTTCTTATCATTCTAAAAACTTAGCTTATAGACTCTGAAAGCTTTCGTTTTGTTTTTTTCTACCGTGCAAGTAAAATCCATAAAGTTTCCTAATAGAAGTACTTCAAACAATTTTTTAAGGTGGTGACCACGTATGAAATACAATTCTGTTTTCGATATTATTGGTCCTGTTATGATCGGACCTTCCAGTTCCCATACTGCTGGTGCAGCGAGAATTGGTAAAGCAGCTAGAAATTTATTAGGAGCTGAACCGACCTGGGCCAAAATTCATTTGTATGAATCATTTGCTAAAACGCATAAAGGTCATGGCACAGATTTCGCTTTAGTGGGAGGTTTGCTTGGCTTTGAAACAGATGACCCACGTATGAATCAATCGTTAGAAATGGCAAAAGAACGCAATTTTTCCATTGATTTTATTGAAGATACAGCAGCTGTAGACCACCCTAATACAGCCCGATTAATCGTTGGTAATGATCAAAACCAAGTCGAGTTAGTCGGCATATCCATTGGTGGTGGCAAAGTCGAAATTACGGAATTAAATGGTTTTAAGCTACGTTTATCTGGCAACCATCCTGCACTTTTAATTATGCACAATGACCGTTTTGGCGCGATCGCTTCCGTAACAACTATCCTAGCCAAATATGAAATAAACATTGGTCACATGGAAGTAAATCGAAAAGATGTTGGCGATGCTGCCTTAATGGTTATTGAAGTGGATCAAAATATAAAAGATACGATTTTGGATGAGTTACGCCAAGCACCACATATTACAACTGTTTGTACAATTATTAGTTGATTTATGATTCAATATTACAAAAAAACAGGAACAATATAATGCTTGTTCATTATACCCCTGTCAAGCAGAAAGGAGTTTGTCTATGTTTCGAACAGTAGCCGAACTTGTGGAAATCGCCGAAAAAGAGAATATATTACTATCAGAAGTCATGATCCAACAAGAAATGGATGTAAAAGAAAAATCACGTGAAGAAGTAATAGGAGATATGGAAAAAAATCTCGATGTAATGGAAAAAGCCATTGAAGAAAGTTTACAAGGTGTGAAATCCGTTACTGGCTTAACAGGAGGAGACGCCGTCCTAATTCAAAATTATATGCAAGAGAAAACACCTTTATCCGGTCACCTCCTTTTAGATGGAGTGAGTAAGGCAATGGGAACAAATGAAGTAAATGCGGCAATGGGAACGATTTGCGCAACCCCAACTGCAGGGAGCGCCGGATGTGTTCCAGGGACATTATTTGCGGTAAAAAATCAATTACATCCAACACGTGAGCAAATGATTCGCTATTTATTTACCGCTGGCGCATTTGGCTTTGTCGTAGCAAATAATGCATTTATTTCAGGGGCTGCAGGAGGGTGCCAAGCAGAAGTAGGGTCAGCTGGCGCTATGGCTTCGGCTGCTATTGTGGAAATGGCTGGTGGAACCCCGCAGCAATCCGCAGAAGCATTTGCCATGACATTAAAAAACATGCTCGGACTCGTTTGTGATCCCGTAGCAGGCCTTGTAGAAGTTCCTTGTGTAAAACGAAATGCTGGTGGCTCCGCACTTGCCATTGTATCTGCAGACATGGCATTAGCTGGCGTTACAAGCAGAATACCTTGTGATGAAGTGATTGGAGCTATGTATCGAATTGGAAAAACAATGCCTTCTGCTTTACGAGAAACAGGAGAAGGTGGACTTGCGGATACTCCGACAGGACGCTGGTTGAAGGAAAGGATATTTGGTTAGAGGTGCATAGCTAAGCAGTGGTTGACCTACTATTCTATAGTATGTTTGGCTATATTATGAATTATCATGTGCTTAAGCTGGGAGGATTTACAAACGATCATTAATTTGTTTCTGCATGGTGTTTACAAAAGCGGAAGCGACCGGTTAGCAACATAGCGATTGGAACGAATCAACGAAAGTTTTAGGAATCATGCCACTAAAACAGGGGGGATGCCGACGCCCTTCGGCAAGCCCGTTTTTAGTCGCTCTCCTCTTATTCACGAACCAATGGACTTAGCTTAGGGCGATTCGTGAAATCGCCTAGTTGCTGGACGCTGGAGCCAGACATGGCTTATTCGGTTATGTCATTATACAGAAGCCGCTAACTTTATCCTTTGTTATCGTACAGAAAAAAGGCTGAACCTCTGCTTAGAGATGCAGCCTTTTTGATTAAAATTGGTCTTGGCTATAAACAAATGCATTTGGCACAGCATTTTTTGGATCATATGTTTCAAGAATTTTACCGTAACGCTCACGATAATCATTGTCTACTTTCATTTGTGGGATAACCTTGGTTCCTTCTTCAAAGAAATGTTTTGAACCACGTCCCATTTCTTTTCCTCGTTTTGTATGCTTATCCAATGCTACGTCCATAATTTCTGGCTTTTGTCCCATTGCAAAACCTTTAATAATAATATTTTTTAAAAAGTCACTCGATCTATCTTTCGTGCTTTCGCATAAAATACGGATGGCATGAATAAAGTACATCGGCTGATCGCCATCACTGTATGGGAAATTTTTACGCATTTCATTTAAGTTTTGCACGTGAATAGCAGCATCCAAGTTACCAAAACCAATATCTTCTACAGAAATGGTTAATAATCTTCTCCACATTCTATCGAGTAATTGCGGGGAGCTAATATATAATTCATAAGCATATGCACAAGCTTCCTCTACCATCGCTCTGCGGATGGATTTTTGTAAAGATGAAACAACTTCATCCACCTGTAAATTATTTCTTGTTTTCGTTTCTGCCCATACATTATAGGTTGCACTCATGTCTATTTATCTCCTTCATTATATAATCTATTTATCTTATCAGTTTAATAGGGTTTTAACTTATTTTGCCTGATAAATTCCCATTAATTCTTGCACTAATATTTTTATCGTTTCCGCATTCATAAGCTGATCTTCAGCATGCACGAGTAGTAACGTTACTTGTGGCTCCAATTCTTTCATTTCATCAGATAATGCAGAGGCATGCACATGATGCGCCTCAGCAAATACATCGGAACCTTCTTGTAATTTTTTTTGCGCTTCTTCTACATTACCTTTTTTCGCATCTTCTAAAGCCATTAAATAATTCGATTTAGCAAGCCCTGCACAGGTAATAATTTTCATTGCTATTTCTGATAACCGCTCTACTTTGGACATATCATGCTTTCCCTTCCTCATCCATTTTGAAAGCTTGTTTCAATGCCTCTTCACCATTTGCCATGGCATAAGTCCGTGGTTCTACAGCAGCAACCGGAATGCCCAAAGTTGCTTTAATAGAGTCAACCGCATAGATAATTTGTGGGCCTACTAAACAAATATCCCATTTTCCTTTTTCTTCGTTAATGGCATTATTTGATCTTGCTTCTACAACTACATCCAAATTTTGTGCAGCTGCAGCCTTTTTCATTTTATCTACTAAAATCGAGCTGGACATTCCAGCATTACATACCAATAATATGTTCATTTCGTTCTCTCCTTTTAGAAAAACTTAGAATTTATGGAAAAAGATTGCTTTTTTCCTCTACTATAATCTACTACAAAATAAATACAAAACGTTACTCTATATAATGTTTGTTAAAAAACGATGTCGATAAGGCGATAATTTTCTCTAAAAATACTTCTTTTCCATCTGCATCTAATAAACTGGCGATAGAGTCCTGATCTAAAGCTAATTGCTGCATAAAGTGAAACAACGTGCTTACATCATCATCCATTTTATTTTCAATGGCTAGCAAAAACACCATTTTAATTTTTTCTCCTTTATGCAAGAGAGGCTTTTTCAGCACCGCTACATGAACGGTTGTTTTATTGGCAAATGAAGACAATGGGTGTGGGATCATAAAATGCTTCCCAATCGTTGTTGGATAATTTTCCTCACGTTGGATAACATCCTTTACATACCCTTCTAAATCTTGAATGCGGTGATGTCTTTTTAATTTCTGCGCCATATTTTTAATTAGCTCGTCAAACGTCCACTGTTCTTCCTCATAGATATCAACAAATTCTTCGCTGAACATGCGTAATATCAGCTTTTCATATCGATTACTATTTTTGATTTTGTGTATTTTATTTGTAAGTGAATAATAATCACTGCGCTCAGGAATTCGCTCAATAACATGGCAAGGGATAGCTTGATTAAGATTTAAAATATTCGTCGTAATAATTAAATCCACTTGATGACTTTCCACATAGCTGTCTAATGCGATCAATGGCAAGCATGCAACTACCTCCAAATGATTCCTGAAGTTGCTAGTGAGCCAATTTTGAATAATATCATTAATCCCCATACTCGTATCACTAATAACAATCGTCTTCAAACGGTTATTATTTTTTCGTAAAAATATTTCAATATAAATCGCAATATAAGAGATTTCATCATCTGCTAAATACTTCTCTTGATAACGATATACAATATGAACAATTAACATTGCTACTTCATACGAAAATGGATAACGTTTTTTTATATCATTAATGATTGGATTGGATAATTCATAATTCGTATCTAAACGGCGGAGCATATATTCCATATGCACTTTCAGATTTTCCATCGTTTCTACGCTTTCTTTTAAATCGATACTATATTTATCCAATACTTCTCTACGAAATTCATTTAAAATGGTTAGTGCTGTTATACTAATATTTTCTTCTAACGAACTCGAGCTTGTTGGAATTTTAAGCGACCAAAAAAACCGATTGAGACTCGTTTTATCTTTTTCCTTTATATCTATGCCTGATTTCACCAATTCCTGTAATAAAGAACTGACATTTCCATTAAAATAGGACTGTACATCAGACTTTATTGTAAATCCAAATCGATTCCTTAACACCGTAAGATAAATAGCGCCAACCATCATTTCAAACGATTTATCATCTATAATGAGCTTCTGGGAGGCTAAATAATTTTTCATTTTTATCGTTAATAAATCAAACTCTTTTTGATCAAAGTGACCATTTACTAACAGGTTGACATCTGTTAAATAATCGGGCTTGTCCGATAAAATAAGCCCCTTTAAGATTTTAAACAATAAATACCTAATTTCTTCCTCTGTGACAGAAAAATAAATTTGATTATGCTGGATTTCCATTGGCTGTATTTTATACTTTGTTTCCAAAAGTTGTCTTATTTTGCTTAAGTCCTTAAAAATCGTTTGTTCGGACACGTAGAGCTCATCCGCTAATTGAAAGCAATCCTGGTCTTTTAAAAACAGCACCTTCCCTAAAATAACATATAAACGTTGTTCCTGATTTTGAAATCCTTGACGCTGTATGTTGGTGGTAGGATTCATAAAAGCTGTTAAAGTCTGTATATTTGCAGGCAAAAGATAATAGCCTTTTTTATTCGAAGACAAAATGCGCAACGATTCATGAATTAGCGTTTTATTGATGGAGGCAATATCGTTTCTTACGGTTCTTGTGGATACATTTAATTTATCAGCTAATTTCGCGCCAAAAATACCATTTGGATTTTTTAAAATCAACTCAATGATTTCCTTTTGTCGTTCCGTAAACATCGATATCACCTGCTTATTATCTTTATTTTACTAAGGTTTCCTAATGAACACGCATTTATAAAGCGACACTTAAACTGTTTTTTCGCTCTCTTTTTTTATTTCGTTTGCTTCCATTGCTTTAAAGAATGGCAAATAGATAAGCGTCATTAAAATTAAACTAAGGAAAACAAATACAACTGCTCGCCAATCCAATGTCATGAGGAAGGCTCCTACCCCAGGCGGTAAAAACCCTGGTGGGTTGGCAATTGGCATACCCATTAGACCAGATGTCATACCAAAATAAGTTAATGTCGTAACAATAAGTGGACCAAAGACAAAAGGAATAAACATAAATGGATTTAGTATGATTGGAGCGCCAAAGATAAGTGGCTCGTTAATTCCAAATAACGAAGGAATAATGGACACTTTACCGATCGCATTTAAGTTTTTCGCTCTTGAACGCATCATAAGTAATACGAGCCCTAATGTAAGTCCAGAACCGGACACTTGTAATATGTTATAGTATAACCCAAATGTAAAGATATGGGTTACATCAGCACCTGCTGCGTAGTTGGCAATATTTTCCGCTTGGTATGTGATCGCAAATGGCGCCCATACAGCAGAAGTAATGGCTGGACCGTGTAAACCAAAAAACCAAAGAAATTGCGTTAGAAATATAACAATTAATAAGGATGGCAAGCTATCCATGGAACTGATTGCTGGTGCTAGCACATTCATAATTACTTGCGGAAAGGCAACCTCTCCTAAACTCGTTGATAAAATAGCTATGATAGAACCAAGTAGAATATTAACAATCATTGGGAATAAATTACTAAAGCTGTCTCCTACCATTTGTGGTACGCTGTCTGGCAATCGAACAACCATTTTTTTCTTAATCATAAAGCGAGTCACTTCAACGCTTAAAATAGCAGATATAATACTAACGAATAACCCTTGTGCTCCTAAATAAGTCATATCAAGTCCATTTTCCGTAACAACACCGCTCAGAATCACATGTGTAATTACAGCTGTAATCCCATATTGTGCGGAATGCATCCCATATTTCTTCGCCAAGGAATCAGCAATAAAGAATGCTGCATAAACGGATAACAAACCATTTGTAAACTTATCTGGATACGTTAATTTATCAATATGGTTAGCAAAAAACTCATGAATAGGGCCGCTTTGGAATACGTTCATAAATGCAATCGGCAATATAAAAAACGAACCTATGATGATAATTGGAACAATTGCAATCATTCCGTCTTTTATTGCTTGTAAATGCTTCTGTTGCTCCACTTTATTCGCAATCGGCATCAGCCATTTCATTAAAGTGGACTGAAGTTTTGAGCTGTTCATAGTGACCTCCTGTTTGTGAAGTATTTTTCTTGCTTGCTATAGCTTAACTATAATTGAAAACGTTTTTTACCAGCAAATAAACATTTTCCGCCATGCTAGGAAACAGCATGACAGGTAGGAGCAAAGACGAGTCAAGTATGAATGGTTACAGAAACTTTGCTTAAACTATAAACCTCAAAACAACAGATGCTACCCTAAGGTAAAAAAACAACCACCTTATTATTTCCACTTCGTCTTTTAACATACATTGTCATATTAAAACGCTATGCAAAGACAGTTTTTTAGAAAAACTTGGCTGTCGCCAAGTCTAATAGTGACAGCCTTTGTTTTTCTTATACTATAATCCTTAAAATTTTATACTTTCCTATAGTGGAACATAGTCTCAGGGCGCCCGTTTAGCAACGTAGTGACGGGAACGAATCAACGAAAGATTTTAGAAATCATACCCCTAAAACAGGGGTATGCCGACGTTGATTTGCGCCTATGAATTGCACGTTGATTCGCTCGCGATTTTCCTAAAACAAACAAAACAATTTTTTCTGTGACTTCAAGTAAAACCTCTTGCATAGCTTTCAAAACCTATTTTGGAATAACAAAAGAATGTGTAAATGAGGTGATAACAATGAGTCGCACCTTTGACCGTAATCGCGAAATGTTACACAAATTAATTGATGACCTTCCAGAAGATAAATTACCAAAAGCTACAGATATATTTGAAAAAATAATCGGCGAAGAAACTGTGAGCGATGAAGACAAAAAAGAATTGGATATCGCACGAAAAGAAATTGCAAATGGAGAATCTTATTCATTTGACGAAGTGTTTGGGAAGTTGGAAAAGGTAATGTACGATATTATTTTCTCCTGTGGTAGATTTTCCAAACCACTGCTTTCGCTGTAGCATTTGTTAGTTAAAAGGTGAAAAATTCAAAGACAAACAAGCTATTTTTTTGCAAAAAAATAGAGATTTGATATTGTGTGTGCTAACATGCGATTAACTCATTAAGAGGGTTTTTCTTTTTTTACATTTCTCCTAGATTTAGTTTTCGCTTTTGTAGATTAAGCCCCCACCACGTTGTTATACACAAGCCACTAACATCTATACTTTCCTATAGTGCAATAAAAAAACAGACCTATTCGTATATTAGAACAGACCTGTTTTTCGTAACACTACATATTCTACATAACACCTATGTATTTCATGTCTATCATTCATACATTCTAAGCTATGCCATCGTTTTTCGAAAACGTTTAAGCAACAGACTCATTTATCCTCGGCTTTTGGCACATGCTTAAAAATCTCACCAGACTCAAAAAATTCAATAAGACGACTTATCCAATCCAAGTAATCGAGCGAACCTTTAATTTCTACTAATAAATTATCCAATTGTGCTTCTAATTCTGCGTTAAGCACACCTTCCTCACGCAAATGCAACAATTTTTTATATAAGCTATGTTCATGCAATCTACTTTTACTAATAGTTTTCCGCCAATTTGCTGTAAACAAAGCAATAAACGTTTGATAATAATCGTTTTCTACTTTTACTAAATCCTTGCGAACACCTTTCATAAACACTTTTTCTGCGAGGTTTAATTCAATCATTTCTCGAACAACCTGGCTCATCCGCATTTTACTCATTCCCATAGCTTCAGACAATTGCTCAAGCGTCATCGGATCCCTATTTAACGAAATAATACCAAATACACGTCCAACTGTCTTGGAAACTCCAAATGTATACACATTATCTGCTATCTTTTCAACAACTTGATTCTCTAACTTTTCAATTTGATTTTCCAAGTTTTCCATACCATTTTTCTCCTTGAACAATTTGTATATAACAGTAAATATACCACAGTTTATTTTAAAAACAAAAAGGCAAATGAGTAGTTAATATTAGAAAAATGAAGCATTTCTAAGAATAAGCTTATATAAAATGAATAAAATATATTTTTTATATATGTTATAATATATATAAGGATATATGCTGTTTTCTTTTTAATATTCCTTATTTTATAATAAGTTCAAGTAGCGACGATGAGCTTAGCAAATTATTTTGACAAAAATAAAGGGGGTGCTTTGTTTTGCTTCGATTAGAACATGTATCAAAAATATTTGAAGACGGAACAAAAGCAGTCGATGACATTAACTTAGAAATAGGTAGTGGAGAGTTTGTTGTTTTTATCGGCCCAAGCGGCTGCGGAAAAACAACCACCATGAAGATGATTAATCGCTTAATTGAAACGACAGAAGGTAACATTTTTATTGAACAAGAAAATATTAAAGACAAAGACGTTGTCGAACTAAGACGTTCGATCGGCTATGTGATACAACAAATTGGCTTATTTCCTCATATGACGATCGCAGAAAACATTTCACTTGTCCCAAAATTACTTCACTGGCCGGAGGATAAGCGTCGTGCACGTGCAGAAGAATTACTACAGCTCGTAAATATGGATAAAGCTTACTTAGATAAATATCCGAATGAACTAAGTGGTGGTCAACAGCAACGAATCGGTGTCCAACGTGCTCTCGCCGCTGACCCACCACTTATTTTAATGGACGAACCTTTTGGAGCACTCGATCCAATCACTCGTGATAGTTTACAAGAAGAATTTAAAAAGCTGCAACAATCCTTAGGAAAAACAATCGTATTTGTTACGCATGATATGGATGAAGCCATTAAACTAGCAGATCGTATCGTCATTATGCGCCAAGGAAAAATTGTTCAGGTAGGATCACCAGAAGAAATTCTTAGTCAGCCGGCGAATGCGTTCGTCGAAGAATTCATTGGAAAACACCGCCTCATTGAATCTAGACCAACATTACAGACCGTACAACAAATTATGAACGAAAACCCAATTTCCATTAATGAAGAGCAAACCATTTCTGAAGCTATCCGACTAATGAAAGATCATAAAGTTGACTCCTTGCTCGTCATCGATGAAAAACGTGTACTGCAAGGGATGATTGACATCGAAATGATTGAACAAAACAGAAAAAAACAAGGAAATGTGAAAGATATCATGGAAACTTCCATCTATAAGGTAGAACAGCATGCGCTTTTACGTGATACAGTTCACAAAATTTTACGTAATGGTTTCCGCTATGTACCTGTGGTAGATAGGGAAAACAAGCTAATCGGGATTGTAACGCGAGCCAGCTTAGCAAATATTGTCTATGATTCTATCTGGGGAAACAGTGAAAGCATTTCTGTGTAAAGAGCTCATGTAGTGGACAAAATGTCGTTCTCTATTCTTAAAACAGGCAAAGTTAGAACAACTTGTTTTTTGCCAAATCTCTATGGCGATGAAATGCCGCCGATCTGCTTAGCTATCGTATAAATCCATTCTCCCATTTACAAAGGAAGTGATAACGTGGAGACATTGCAAACATTTTTTGCGGAATACGGAAATCAATTGTTATTTAAAACGTGGGAACATCTATATATTTCTCTCATCTCGATATCTTTAGGAATCTTCGTTGCTGTTCCACTAGGAGTGGCATTAACACGTATTCCTAAAGTAGCGGACAAAATCATGTCCCTGGTAGGTATTATTCAAACATTCCCTACTTTAGCGATATTAGCCTTCTTCATCCCACTTTTAGGAATAGGAAAAGTGCCTGCTATCGTTGCCTTATTTTTCTACTCTCTCCTCCCTATTCTTCGTAATACGTACACAGGTGTTTATAGCGTAAGTGACAATATTATTGAAGCCGGCCGAGGAATGGGCATGACAAGCTGGGAACGAATACGCATGGTGGAATTACCACTAGCAGTCCCTGTAATCATGGCAGGCATTCGCGTATCTACCGTCTACTTAATCGGTTGGGCAACGCTCGCCTCTTATATTGGTGCAGGAGGTTTAGGTGACTTTATTTTTGATGGTCTGAATTTATTTAAAACCGAATTCATTTTGGCAGGAGCGATTCCGACGACCTTGCTCGCTTTAATAATTGATTATGTATTAGGTCGACTAGAAGCACGTCTAACCCCTACAGGACTTAGAAATCCATCGGAAGCTGCATAGAAAGGAGGTTACGTACATTGTTGCATGTTAGAAAGATACTCATCATCTTGACAATCACTTTACTACTACTAAGTGGTTGCTCGTTACCAGGTCTAAGCGGCTCTTCCAAAGATACATTAAAAATTGGCACCTTAAACACGTCTGAATCGATGACTGTTGGATACATTATTAAACAATTAATTGAACATAAAACCGATTATCATGCAGAGATCATTGGAAATATGGGATCATCCATTGTCCAGCACCAAGCACTTGAACAAGGAGAAGTCGATATAACAGGAACGAGGTATACAGGTACTGACTTACCTGGCGCTTTACAAATGGAACTGATTACTGATCCAGATAAAGCTTTGAAAGTAGTACAAAGGGAGTTTAAGGAACGTTTTGACCAAACTTGGTTCGATCCTTATGGTTTTGAAAACTCGTATGCATTTACCGTTACAAGTGAACTAGCTAAAGAAAAAAGTTTAGAAAAAGTTTCCGATGTGGAACCGTATGCTGCTGATTTACGTCTTGGAGTGGATAATTCTTGGTTAAACCGTGAAGGGGACGGTTACCAAGGGTTTATTGATACGTATGGGTTTGAATTTGGCAAAGCATATCCGATGCAAATTGGACTAGTCTATCAAGCGGTTGATAGTGGCAATATGGATGTCGTTCTTGCCTATACAACAGACGGGCGAATTGAAGAATTTAATCTTGTCAACTTAGAAGATGATAAAGATTTCTTCCCACCTTACGACGCTTCACCTGTAGCAAGAAACGATATATTGGAAAAGTACCCTGAAGTACGTGATATCTTGGAATCTTTAGCTGGAAAAATTGATGAAGAAACAATGCGTCATATGAACTATGAGGCAGATGTAAAAATGAAAGAACCTTATGTTGTCGCAAAAGAATTTTTAGAAGAGCATCATTACTTTGAACATGAATAAGGAAGGAAAGTAGGTGATTTTTTGGAAACGTTAGTGGAGTTATGGAACTATTATGCACAAAATTATGCTTATGTATGGGAAGAATTTTATCGACATTTTCTCATGTCTGCTTATGGAGTGTTATTTGCAGCTATTGTCGCTATTCCTGTAGGCATTTTCATCGCCAGAAAAGCCCATTTAAGTAAGTGGATATTTTCATTTACAAATGTTATTCAAACCATTCCAGCATTAGCAATGCTAGCAGTGTTAATGTTGGTATTAGGGTTAGGCCCAAACACCGTTGTCGCTGCATTATTTTTATATTCCCTACTTCCAATTGTTCGTAACACATATACAGGAATCCGCAATGTTGATCAAGCATTAATCGAATCAGGGAGAGGAATGGGGATGACAAAGTTGCAATTATTACGAATGGTTGAATTCCCCTTAGCTCTTTCCGTCATCATGGCTGGGCTTCGAACAGCACTCGTAATTAGCATTAGTATCGCTACGATTGGTGCTTTTATTGGAGGTGGCGGTTTAGGAGCAATCATCATCCGAGGCACGAACGTATCCGATGGAACAGCCATTATTTTAGCTGGGGCCATTCCGACAGCACTCATGGCGGTCGTTGCTGACTTGGGCTTGGGGTGGATTGAAAAACGACTGATGCCGCGGTAAGATGAGTTTTCGTCGTGAGGTTTTAGATTAGTAAACAATATAAAGTGAATCTTCAATGAGTGGAGGTTTTCTCTCTTCTTTCACTGATTGTTAGTAGCTCAAGGGTATGATTTAAACGCCTCTTACAAAAAAGGGGATTTAGGTGCTGTTATACTCCCGCTTAAATTTGTCCAGATCAAATCTACAAATTCTTGAAGTGGCAGTCTTACAGCACCTTATATCACGGATAAACTCAGAAAAAAATAGAGAGAGAGGAATGATTTATTTAGAAAAATACAGCAGAAGATGTTGCTATCTATAGAACCACGCTGTCAACAATCATGCAGACAGCGTGGATTCTTCCCTTCTTTTTTGTTTTAATCGTGCCCAATATACGATCGGTATTAACATAAGCGCGACAGATGTACCGATAAAACCCAACATCGCATAGCTTGAATAAGCAACGATAACACCTGATACAACACTTCCGAATGAACCACCAAGTGCTACCCAAACATCAATGGACCCTTGTGTTTTCGCTCGATGATGAATCGTTGTGGAATCAATAATAATGGATGTTCCACTGATAACCCCGAAGTTCCAACCAAGACCTAATAGAACAAGAGCGATCGTTAAACCAATGAATGAATCACCAGGGACAAAAGCGGCCAAAACTCCAGATATAGCTAACGTAATTGCTGTGGCGACCGCCATGGCATTTCTACCAATCCGATCTACTAACGCTCCTGTACCAAGTGATGGCAAATACATCGCCGCGATATGAAGACCAATCACCATTCCAATTGCTGTTAAGCCGCCACCGTGATTTTGCATATGAACGGGTGTCATTGTCATAACCGCCACCATGACAACTTGAGATAACACTAGGAGCATTGCCCCAGCAAATATCCCAACGCGACTTACTTTTTGTGCTGGAATAGATTCTACAGATTCAGTATGCTTTTGCTTTGCTTCATAAGCGGCTAGAGCCCTTGCAATGATTAAAGGGTCTGGTCGCATGAACAAGAAAATCGTTAGCCCAGCTAACAAATAGGCTACGGCAGCAAGAATAAATGGACCAGCTAATGGGTGCATCCCGATAGCCTTAGCCACTTCTCCCATTGGTGTAACTAAATTAGGACCAGCCACAGCGCCAAATGTCGTGGCAACCATAGCAATACTAACAGATTTAGCCCGTTGTTTTTCAGAAGCGAGGTCCGTACCCGCATAACGAGCCATTAAGTTCGTCGCTGTACCTGCACCATACACAAAAAGAGATATAAATAACAACAGTACACTATTCATGTTCGCAGCTACTATGACGCCAATAGCGCCAACACCCCCGGAAATAAATCCAAAGGTCAACCCATGACGACGTCCTAAACGTTGTGTCAAACGCCCTACAAGATATGCAGCTAGTGCAGAACCAAGTGTAAATAAAGCTGCCGGTACCCCTGCAAAACTTTCTGTTCCTAGCATATCTTGAGCTAGCAGTGCTCCAACAGTAATACCAGCAGCTAATCCTGCACCGCCAAAAATTTGCGATAGTAAAACAATCCATAAAGATCGTTTATACAGCTTTTGCCTTTCTTCCTGTGACTCCATATAATGTTGAATCATTTTCTTATCTTCTTTCATTGCCCTTCCCTCCTCTTAAATCCGAATAAGATAAGCTTATACTATAATAGAACTAATTAGCGTTCACACCAAAAAAGCTATGTAGTTAAGCTCATCACTATATACAGTTTCAACAACCCACCATTACCATATTTATATTTGCAACACAGATATTTTTAAGTAGAGTACTATTTGTTAAAAACCATATCGGTTCATCCACCCTATAAATACCTACCAAGGTATTATACAAGACGATTTACCTTAATGCTATCTATCTGTTTAAGAATATGTAATTACAACTATACAGATGCTTATGGTTTAATGATAGAATGATAACATTAAACCATAGGCAACGGACTGAAAATTCAATATTCCCTTGTTCCATTTTTTACTTCACAACCCAAAATAGAGGAGTGAATGATAAATGAATATAAAAGGTAAACAAGTATACCCTAATTGCCCAACTATTCATAGAGCTTTAGTAATTGGTGGGATGACTAAAACCCAGCTTATTCAAAAATTGCAACAAAGCACCATCGCATTAAACGAATATGCACAACAACTGTTCGCTAGTGATATATTTACAACTTCTCATACAAAATATACGGTACACACCGTACAATTAACCGTACGTGACCTTGGTTACGCTAAAGGAGCTACTACGCATGAGCTGTTTAAACGAGCGAGCGACCTCGGTTTAAAATTATGCCCTCTTGAATTAGCGGTCTACCTCAGACTGGAATACGTAAATCAGCCAGAATATAGCTTGAATAATAGTTCAAAACGCCATCAAGCTCCATCTGGCTCCATTACAATAGCATCGGAAATACGAACAGAGGACGATCATTTCCCTAAAGGGTTCTACCTAAGACGAATTAACGACGTATTATGGCTTCGAGGTTACCTTGCTGATCACTTGCACGTATGGAACCCAGGCGACCACTTTATTTTTTGCCAAACAACTTTTAGAAAAACTTAGCTATCATGACGATAGCCATAATTTTTCTGATGCTATAAACCCTATAGAGCAATGCATTCCCTCTGTAAACTAGGAATAAAATTGCTTTTTTCAAAACATTAAATGGGGGGGATAAATTTTAGTCAACCTATCCTATTTGATGTTTCTTATCCGCTATACACAAATATTCTTCCCTAATCCATATAGATTCTCATTGTTAACAAGTATGAAACTAACTGCTACATCAAATAAATTACTACCATCGATATGAGGCTTCCTTCACGTTATCAATGATCTCTCTAAAATGTAAACTTCGTCATCAACTGATGAAGCTTGTCTGCTAACTTCTCCATTTTTTCCGAATTACGAACAATCTCTTCCATAGAACTACTTGTTTCTTCTGTAGTCGCAGATATTTCTTCTACCCCAGCAGCAGCCTGTTCTGCACTAGAAGCAACCTCCTCAATCGAACGATTCATATCTTGGCTTGACGCTGTCATATCACGGAGATGATTGGAGATGTTTGTAATATGCTCTCCCATTTTAGCAATAGATGTGTTAATTTGTACAAATGTTTCTAACGTCGTTTGAATTTGGCTTGCCCCCACTTCTACCTCTTGGTACCCCGTTTGTAAAGATGTCGTTACGTTCATCGATTCTTGTTGAATATTGCCTACAATTTCCGTAATATCCGTTACAGATGTTGCCACTTCTTCTGCAAGCTTTCTTATCTCCGTGGCTACTACGGCAAAGCCTTGTCCATGTTCCCCTGCACGAGCAGCTTCTATAGAAGCATTCAAAGCTAATAAATTCGTTTGATCTGCAATATCATGAACGATCGTAATTAATTCACTAATCTGTTTTGACTGCTGATCAAGACCTCTCACTTTTTCAACCGCCTCATGAACAATATGATAAATGGTATCCATTTGTTCCTTCGATGCTTGCATTCGCCTGCTTCCTTCATCTGTTAAGTTTTGAACTTTTTTAGAGTTCGTCTCCGTCAGCTCCCCTTTTTCATTCACATCTTTCATTTTCGTGTCAAATTCACCCATCCCATGAGCTAACTGATTCGCACTATGAGCTTGCGTCTCTGAACCTGCAGCAAGTTCCTCCATCGTTGCAGCAATTTGATCTGTACCAGCATGTACTTCATTCGCAAATTGCGTTAGGTCTTCACTATGATGACGAACCGCCTCGGAAGCTGTCTGCATTTCATCCAGTAAATGGCGCATATTTTCCCCCATCTTATTAGAAGCGCGAACGAGTTGCCCTGTTTCATCTGCTGAATTTGAGATTAATGGTGGGTCGCTCAAGTCACCAGCAGCAATCTTATTCATGCGATACATAACAGATTTAATCGGTTTTGTTATTCGATTCGTAATGAGCAAGGAGAGAATGACACCGATAATAATAACGATAATTAAAGCAACAACAATAGGTATAATGACACTTTTGGCTTTACTGGCAAATTCCGCTTGATCTACTGTTCCACCAATAATCCAGCCAGTAGTTGGATTTGTAGCAAAGCTGATCACTTTCTCTTCGTCATTTACTTCGTATTCCAAAGATCCTTGCTTTTGCGTATTTGTTAACTTTTCAAACAAAATCTCATCCATTTGCTGTCCTACTTTTTCTTCCTCTGGATGAACAATATAATGCCCTGCTTGGTCAAGTACCATTGCATAACCCGTTTCTCCTATACTCACCTGTTTTACCATATCCATTAACGTATTGATCGTTACATCAACAGCAAATACACCCTGCAACTTCTGATTATCATAATAAGCCCTTGCTGCTGTCAACACCGTTTTTCCTGTACCTTCATCCACATAAGGACGCGTCCAAATCGTCTCTCCATCTGCTTTTACAGCCTGTTGATACCAAGGTCTTTCTTTCGGGTTGTAGTTTTCATCTAAATCACCTGTAGGATCAATCATATCCCCTGTCTTTTCATCACCTGCGTATATAAACGCAATCGAAGCATGAGCATCTTTAGTCTCTTGTAAACGTGATATTAATTCCGCATGATTTTCTTGTTTATACTCCAACAGTAAGCTATTAACAGTATACTGTTGGATAATATTGTCTGTATTACTAAAAAACATGTCAAATGTTTCGCTCATACTTTTCATTTGGCTTTCTGAACTATTTGTCAGTTCATTCACCATCATTTTAATGGTAAAATTATAACTAATAAGTGCAACTGTTCCACCTGCAAATAGAATGAGCAGTGTAAAAGGAATAAGTAATTTTGTTTTTATTGATTTTTGTTTAAAAATATGTCGGTTATTTTTGTTAGTGATCATATTTACTCCCCTAACAGTTATAAATGATAATACTTGCATGAAGTAACTGGATTTCCAATATTAGAAAAACTTAGCTTATCATTTTACTTACACTATAATCCTTAAAACTTACACTTTCTTAGTGCTAAAAATTCGCTTTTAATTAACAAAACCAAGAAAGTTCGAAGGTAAATCCAGTCACAAGGGGGTTCAAGATAGAGCGGCTCTTTCATTGGCAGCTCATTATTAGTAACCTTTGGAAACATAGCTTATCACCGATGAAAGCCGTTGTCTTACATCTTCTATAAAGAATATAATTTATACTCCCTAAAGTCCTCTTAGGAAACAGCGTATTTACATGATAGACTTATCCAATACATAGCATCCATTCTGGTAAAAACTAGAATTCTTCTAAATTTGTCGTTGTACGGAAATTTATGGAGTTAAATCGATGTTTTATGTTATTCGCCTCCATTTTCGTTCGGCAAAGCAATAAACAGTTGTCGTCTCCGCTAATAACACCAGCAACCTCTTTCCAATGAAGGCACTCGATGAAATAACCAATCGCTTTAGCATTGCCTGGTTCTGACTTTACAATAACAAAGTTACCTGAAACATGAACAGATCGTATCGTATCAGAAAATAATTCCTGCATTTTTTTTATCGGATGATTCGTATGTTTATTAACATTGCCAAAAAAGCAATACACGTTATCCCCATTAGGAAAACGCTTTTTACCTATCTCCATTTCTTTTAAATCTTTAGAGAGTGTGGACTTCGCTACATGATAACCAGCATCGGATAACCGTTTGCGTAAATCTGCTTGTGTTCCAATATCATTTGTCATAATAAGTTCCCTTATTTTTCGTTGACGCTTTTGCTTATTCATACTAGTTTCCTCCTGGAATACGTGAGAGAATCTGTAAACATGTAAATACGTGTTTATCACTCATTTTCATGACGTTTCACAAAGCCTAAAGATAGTCCATTTTGGCATATCATTAGGGAAGAATACATCCAAAATTATTTACAAATTACGATTCTCTCTCATTCTTCCTATGCTTTAACCATCGTTCCGGCACGCCCTTCTATCGCTTCTAATGCTTTATTTAGTGACGTAATAATACATTTCCTTCCTAGTTTTGATTCAGCAAACGCGATGGCAGCTCTTACTTTAGGAAGCATACTACCCACAGCAAACTGTCCTTCTTCAGCAAACCTTTTCAGTTCTTCTACCCCTACTTCATGAAGCGCTTGTTGCTGTGGAGAATTATAATTCGTATATACATGCTCGACTTCAGTTAAAATTATTAAAGTGTCTGCTTGAATGAGTTCTGCTAATGTCTCGGAGGCAAAATCTTTATCGATGACTGCTTCCAAGCCAAAAATTTTATTGTCTTGTCGATATACTGGAACACCTCCACCTCCTGTGCTAATAACAACAGTATCGTTATTCACCATTGATTTAATGACCGCATGCTCTAAGATGCTTACAGGCTGTGGGGAAGGGACAACTTTCCGAAAGCCTCGTCCAGCATCCTCACGAAATTGTACATCATCTGTTTGCATTTGTTTTTTAGCTTCCTCTTCGGAGTAAAAAGGACCAATAGGCTTTGTTGGATGACGAAAAGCTTCATCAGTAGGATCTACTTCTACACGTGTAACAATAGAAGCAACCTCTTTATCCAATCCTTCTTTCTGCAATTGTTCATCTAACGCATTTTCCAACCAATAACCAAGCATTCCCTGACTCATTGCCCCACATGTATCTAAGGGCATGGCAGGTGTTTGTTCACTATCTGACTGTATTTGCTGTAATAATATATTGCCAACTTGAGGACCATTTCCATGGGTAATGGCTACTTGGTAACCTTGTTTTATAATCTTAATTAATTGTTCTGCTGTTTGGTTTAATGCTTGCTGTTGCGCTATAGCAGTGGCACTTCCAGATTGAATCGCATTTCCACCAAGCGCAATAACAATACGTTTACTTGTCATAATCCCACTCCTTTTGATAGAATTTTCCGCCGTTTAAACATTTATTTTTCCAGTCATTAATCCCGCTAGTGCGATAACACCTAAGATAACAATGATAAACATGAACATTCTTTCTATTTTTGTATCTTGTTTTTGAATATTATTTTCTTTTAATGCCCATTTATAAAGAATAATGCCTGGTGCATACAGCAACATTGTTAACAATAAATAATCGATTCCAGCTGCATATACAAGCCATATTGCATAAATACTTGCAATGACACCGACGATTTTTTCCTTTTTACGTTTCTTCACTGATTGATACGTTTCGCCCGTTAAAGTCAGTTTTACTTGATAGAATGCAGACAGCATATACGGAATTAAAATCGCTGAAGATGCTAGTGAAAAAGTAAAGTTATAAGCCGTTTCTGAAAATAAAAGTGTAATTAAAAATAGCTGTACGAGACCATTTGTTAGCCATAAAGAGTTAACAGGTGCTTTATTTTTATTTTCTTTGGCTAACCATTTTGGAAACACTTTATCTTTTGCAGTGACATAAGGCAATTCAGCCGCAAACATCGTCCATCCTAGCCATGCTCCCATAACAGAAATGATTAGCCCGAGGTTAATAACAATGGCTCCCCATTTTCCGACAATTTCTTCCATCACGTAAGCCATAGCTGGGTTAGGTAATGCGGCTAACTCCTCTCTAGGCATAATTCCTAAGGAGAGTAAAGAAATTAAAATATAAATAAGCAAGACACTGATCAAACCAATGACAGTTGCTTTTCCTACATCAGATCGATTTTTCGCCCGCCCGGACATAACAACTGCGCCTTCAATACCAATAAACACCCATAATGTTACAAGCATCGTACTTTTCACTTGTTCTGAAACAGATCCCCACGAAAACCCTTCACTTCCCCAAAACTCAAATGTAAAAGTATCCCATTTGAATCCAATAATTGCAATGATAAGAAACAGGAATATTGGGATTACTTTTGCAATCGTAGCAATTGTGTTAATAAATGCAGCAGAGTTTATCCCTCGCAATACCAGGTAGTGCACGAGCCATAAAACAACTGATGCTCCTAGTATACTGGCTATATTTTGCCCTCCTTCAAATACCGGGATAAAATAACCAATGGAGGAGAATACCAACGTCGCATAGGCTACGTTACCTAACCAAGCGGATAGCCAATACCCCCAGGCACTATTAAAACCTAAAAACGTGCCAAACCCATCTTTCGCATAGCTGTATATACCACTGTCAAGTTCGGGTTTTCTCATTGTTAAATTTTGAAAGACAAAAGCAAGTGCTATAATCCCAATTCCAGTTATAATCCAGCCGATAATGACAGCACCAGCATTGGCTCCAAGCGCAATATCTCCCGCTAAGTTAAATGCGCCTCCACCGACCATGGAACCAACTACAAGCGCAATCAACGCAACGAGACTTAGCCTTTTATCGTCTTCACCCATTTTATTCACCTTCTTTTAAAGAGTAGGGAGAAAAACGTTTCTCCCTCTTAGCTTTTTACACTTCCGTTTGTCGCAGCCATCACAGCTTTAATCGTGTGCAACCTATTTTCTGCTTCTTCAAATACAAAGGAATTTTCACTTTGAAAGACCTCATCTGTTACTTCCATTTCTTTAAGACCAAACTTTTCATAAATTTCTCTACCTACTTCCGTCTCTAAATCATGAAAGCTTGGTAAGCAGTGCAAAAACATCACTTGCTTATTCCCTGTTTTGTCGAGCATTTTTTTATTTACTTGATAAGGAGACAGTAATTCTATTCGTTCTTTAAATTGGTCTTCTTCTCCCATAGACACCCAGACATCTGTATAAATCACGTCAGCTCCCGAAACTGCTTCATCAATGTTCGACGTAACTGTTATTTTGCCACCAGACTCTTTAGACACTTCTTTGGCATAAACAATGACGTCTTGTTCAGGAAACAAACTTTCAGGTGAACAAATGCGTACATCCATACCGACTTTTGCACCACCAATTAGCAAGCTATTTCCCATATTGTTTCTGCCATCACCAACATAGACCAGTTTTACGCCTTTAAGATGACCAATATTTTCTTTAATTGTTAATAAATCAGCAAGAATTTGCGTCGGATGAAATTGGTTCGTTAAACCATTCCAAACTGGTACGCACGAATGTTCGGCTAGACCATTAACTGTGCTTTGTTCATATCCTCGAAATTGGATACCATCAAACATTCTTCCTAGCACAATAGCTGTATCACGAACAGACTCTTTCTTACCAAATTGAATATCATTCTTTCCAAGGTATTCTGGATGGGCTCCTAGGTCGATACAAGCAACCGTAAAAGCACATCGCGTTCTCGTTGACGGTTTTTCAAATAATAAAGCAATATTTTGCCCCTCCATGTAGCGATGCGTGATGCCAGCTTTTTTCTTTTCTTTAAGATCGCTAGCAAGATCAAGCAAATAGTGAATTTCTTCTGTTATAAAATCTTTTAATGTTAAAAAATGTCTACCTGTTAATTGATTTGTTAAAGTTGTCCCCATATTTCTTCCTCCTCGTAGTTGGGTAGAAGAAGGTAAATGGATAAGATGTTCCTTCTTCTATCCACATTCATTTGATCAAAATCTCACAAAATCTGTTTCTTCCTTATTCTTTTTTCTCCTACTATTAGAAACTGAATTAAATATCTTTACGAACAAGTGGCATACTCATACAACGCGGACCGCCACGCCCTCTAGATAATTCAGAACTGATAACCTCTATGACTTCGATTCCATGGTCGCGAAGTAGTTTATTGGAAACATAGTTTCGGTCATATGTGACAACGACGCCTGGTGCAATCGCCAATGTGTTAGACCCATCGTTCCATTGTTCTCTTGGTGCAGCAATAACATCTCCACCACCACATGGAATTAACGTTACTTCCTTCAGACCTAGCGCCTCTTTCAGCGCCTCCATTAAATTCGTTTTGTGGGTAATCTTGACTGTATCTTCATCTCTTCCTTTTTCGAGAATATAAATATTCATTTCACCTTTTTTATTCTGGATTTCTGGATGAATGGTGAATTTATCGTAATCCACCATAGTGAAAACAGTGTCTAAATGCATGAACGCCCTAGATTTTGGTATTTCAACAGCAACTACTCGTTTCATATCTGCTTGTCGTTTAAACAGGTTGACCGCTAACCGTTCAATAGATTTTGCCGCTGTTCTAGCACTAATTCCAATAGCAACGGTATCCTTACTTAACACAAGCTCATCGCCGCCTTCAATTGGATGCGGGTAGTCTCTGTCTAACCAGATTGGAATATCATATTGCGCATATCTTGGGTGATAATGAATAATGTAGCTCATAAATAAGGATTCTCGCCTTCTTGCAACTTCTCGCATCGTATTAATGGTTAAACCATTGCCAATCGTTGCTGCTGGATCCCGCGTAAAGTATAGATTTGGCATTGGGTCTAAATAAAATGGATAGTGGTCATCTAATAGCTCATACAAATGCGTCTTTTTCTCTAAAGAAATTTCCGATTTCCTAACTCCAGCCATTATCTTTTTTACCATTGCTTCTGTTTCAAACGATAATAAATAATCAGCAATTTGTTGGGAAGAACCATTCATACTCAAATTGGATTCCTTAAGCACATCTGCTACAAATTGCTTTTTTAAGTCATCTGTATGAAGTGCTTCTGTCAATAAAGTAGTAAGGTACAACACTTCTATTCCCCGATTTCGTAATGCCTGGGCAAAATAATCATGTTCTTTTTGAATAAGAGGTAGATATGGAATGTCATCAAATAGCAAATGTTGTAAATACTCGGGAGTTAAATTTTCGACTTCCTCTCCTGGACGATGTAATAAAACCGTTTGTAATTCTCCAATTTCTGACGTAACATGTAATGGATGTTTCAATTCAATGACCTCCTAAAATAAATGTTTTATCTTTCACTATCTATCTTAATTTCCTTTCGTTTTCCCTGATGCGTAAGCGGTTACAGGATAATTATGAAATTTTTCTCTACCTCTCTGGCAAATATCGACATTTTTTGTATGAGATAACCACACGCTAAATGTGAATTTATTCACATTTAGCGTGTGGTTATCTTGTTCTTACACCCTCTCGTTCGTTCTGTAGATGAGATGGCGAGCGTTTTTCGTGCTAGGGAGAGCGAATTCCGCTCGAACACAAGCGATCCATTTCTAGCTCCTCGTTTTGCTTCTACATATTTTTACAATACAAATAGCCGAACAATTATCTTATGATTGTTCGGCTTCTATTTATATAACGTTTTACATTTTTTCTGGTGCATGTACACCAACCATACGAAGCGCATTACCAAGCGTTATTTTAACTGCTTCTAGCAACGCTAGCCTTGCTTTCGTTACTTCTAACTGACTTTCATCTAACACTTTCTCTGCATTATAGAAACTGTGCAATTGAGAAGCTACATCAAATGCATACTGGGTTATTTTATGCGGAATTCGTTTCTCCGCAGCATCCAACACCAGTTGCGGAAATGTAGCTAATAGTTTTAACAAGTTTATTTCACTCGTTTGTTTTAATAAAGAACTGTCATACTTTTCATAAGCATAACCATTTGTTTCTGCCTTATCTAATAACGTACAAATTCGTGCATGCGCATATTGTACATAATAAA